>JAITDF010000732.1 GCA_031282705.1 Opitutaceae bacterium
CGGCAGCGGGAGTGCCGGCGGCGGCAGAAATGGGAGAAATGAGAGATATGGGAGGTATGGGAGATATGTCGCCAGCGGCGGTGGTGGCGCCGCCGCCCATATCTCCCATATCTCCCATATCTCTCATTTCTCTCATTTCTCTCATTTCTCCCATGCCGCCACTGTCCCCGCCGCCGGCGGCGGCGCCTGGAATCCGCCGACTGGAAAGTCGGCGCTCCCAGCTGCCGCCACCACTTCCCCCGACGCCGCTGCCGCCACTGCCGCCGCCGCCGAGCGGCTCAAACGCCTGCCAGGCCGGGTGCGCGAGGGAGATGACGAGACCGTCCACGCCCTCGTCGGGCACGATGAGGTTCGAGCCGCGGCCGAGCAGGAAGACGTCCAGCGCGCGGGCGCGGGCCTCGCGCAGCAACGCGCGCAGGTCTGCCTCGCACGCCGGCTCGGCGTAGATGCGCGCCGCGCCGCCGGCGCGCATCGTGGTGCGGGGCGCGAGCGGCTCCTCGTGGCGCACCTTGGTCGCGGGCGAGACGCTGCCGCGCAGCGCGACGGCGAGGGTGGCCCAGCGGCTGGCGGCGCGCCGGTATTCGCCGGCGAGCACGAGCCATTCGCGCGCGCGCAGGTCGATGTCGCCCGCGCCGACGAAGGCCACCCAGTCGCCCGGCGCGACGGTGCGCGCGAGCACGGAGAGCATCGCCTCCGTTTTCCCGTTGTGATAAACGACGGGCAGCGCGGGCGCGGCGCGGCGCAGCTCGCGGTAAAGGTCGATGGCGTCACCGCCCGGCCACGGCGGCTCGCCGGCCGGATAGACGTCGATGAGGCACACGCGGTCGGCCAGCGCGAGCGCGGCGGCGAAGTCGGCCTTGAAGCGCGCGGTGCGGCTGTGGCGGTGCGGCTGGAACACGACGAGCAGGCGCCCCCGCCCGCCGGCGCGCGCGCGCAGGCTGGAGAGCAGGGCGGAGATTTCCGCCGGGTGGTGCGCGTAGTCCTCGATGACGGTGAGCTCGCTGCCGGCGAGCAGCACGGACTGGCGGCGGCGCACGCCGGGGAAGGCGGCGAGCAGGCCGGGCGCGAGCGGCGCGCCCATGAGGTGCGCGGCGGCGAGCGCGGCGGCGGCGTTGGCGGCGTTGAAGGCGCCGAGCGCGCGCACGGTCGCGGTCGCGACGGGGAAGCGGCCGCCGAGCGCGAGCGTCTGGCGCCCGTCGCCGGGGGATTCGTCTTCGACGCGGAAACTGAAATCGGCGCCGGCGCCGGGGCCGAAGGTGACGACCGATTCGCGCAACGGCTGCGCGAGCGCGGCGCCGCCGGCGAAGGCGTCCGCGCCGAGCAGCACGGCGCCGCGCGTGCGCGCGAAGATGCCGGCGAAGGCCGCCGCGATCGCCGCGGGCTCGCGGTAGCGGTCGGGGTGGTCCCAGTCGAGGTTTCCGGCCACGGTGATTTCGGGCGAGAAGCAGTCTATCGTGCCGTCGCTCTCGTCGATTTCCGCGACCAGCCATTCGCCGCCGGCGGCGGCGACGGCGGCTTCGCCGCCGAATGAAGAATGGAAAACGGATAATGAAGAATGGGCGTCCGCGCCGGCGGCGTCGGAGGCGGCAGCGGCGGCGGGGACGGCGGGAACGGTGGCGGCGGCGGCGGGGACGGCGGGAACGGTGGCGGCGGCGGCGGGAACGGCGGCGGGGACGGCGGCGGCGACGGCGGCGGCGGCACCGGGACATTTTTCATTTTCCATTTTCCATTTTTCATTCGCCCGCGGCGGCGGCGGCGGCGACTTCACCGCCGCCGGCACCGCCGCGGGCGGCGTGTCGTCGTCGAAGAGGCCGCCGAGCACGTAGCCGGCGGGGAAGCCCGCGCGGCGCAAGGCGGCGACGAGCATCGCGGTCGTGGTGGTTTTCCCGTGCGAGCCGCAGATGGCGACGAGTCTTTTCCCGCGCGCGATCTCGGCGAGCAGTTCGCCGCGGCGCACCACGGGGATGCCGCGCGCGCGCGCCGCGGCGACGGAGGGATGCCCGTCGCGCACCGCGGACGAGCACGCCACCAGGTCGCAGCGCGCCGGCAGGCCGCCGGAGGGCGCGAGCGCGACGCCGGCGCGGTCGAGTTGCGCGTGCATGAGCCCGTTCATGCGGTCGTCCTCGCCGCTGACCTCGAAGCCGAGCCGCGCCAGGTAAACCGCCAGCGGGCCGAGGCCCATGCCGGCGGCGCCCACGCAATGAATCGCGGCGACGGCGCGCCCGAAAAGGCGCGGGAGCGGAGGCGGGGGGTTGTCGGCGGCGGCGGTCATGCGCTTTCCCCCTTCCCCTTTCCCCTTCCTCTTTCCTCTTCCCTCTCCCTCTTCCCTCTTCCTCTTTCCTCTTTCTCTTTTCTCTTCCCTCTTTCTCTCCACCGCAACGCCGACTTCCAAGTCTGCCCCAAAGCCCGCGCCCGGCCGCGGGTTTTTTGCGGCCCTCCGGCCCGGGCAGGTTTGGAAACCTGCGGCACGCCACTTTCATTTCCAGAGGAGAAAGAGAAAGAGGAAAGAGGAAAGAGGAAAGGGGCCGGCGGGCGGGGCGTCATTTTGAATCGCGCCGGTCTTCCTGTCACCTGCCGCCTGTCACTTGCCACCTGCCACTTGTCACTTGTCACTTGTTTCACACGGCACCTCCTTCGGCTTGCGGTTCCACTTGCGGCGGCGTTTCCGGGCCGGACAGGCCGGCGAGCGCCTCCAGGTCGTCGAGCAGGATGTCGAGCGAGTTGGCGCGGTCCATGCGCCGGAGGTTTTCGCGGAATTTCCGCAGCAGGCCGTCGTTGAAAATGATGTCGCCGGCCTCGCGGGCGAGCGTGTCCATCGCGGTTTGCGCGACGACGATGCCGCCGCCCTGCTGCTCGAAGAGGCGGGCGTTGGCGAGCTGGTGGTTGTCCGCCGCGTGCGGATAGGGGACGAGCACGGCGGGCGTGGCACAGCGGATCAGCTCGGCGATGGTGCCGGCGCCGGCGCGCGAGACGGCGAGGTCGGCGGCGGAGAGGAGCACGCCCATGCGGTCGCAGAAGGGGGAGAAAATCGCGCGGACGCCGCCGCCGTGGCGCGAGGGGTTTTCGATGGTCTCCGCCGCGCCTTTGCCGAGGCCGGTCACGCAATAGACCTGCACGCCGTCCCGCGCGAAGGCCGCCGCGCGGGCGCGCGCCCAGGCGTTGAGCGTGGCGGCGCCCTGGCTGCCGCCGAGCACGGCGATGACGGGGCGGCGCGGGTCGAGGCCGAGCTGCTCGCGCGCGCCGGCGACGGGGACGCGGGCGATTTCCTTGCGCACGGGCAGGCCCATGGTGCGCTGCACGGCGAGGGCGCGTTCCGGGAGGTGCGCGCCGGGCGGCAGGTAAACGCGGCGCGCCACCATGCCGAGCACGCGCACGGCGCGGCCGGGCACGCGGTTGGCCTCGTGGAGCGCCACCGGCACGCCGAGCAGCGCGCCGGCGAGCACGACGCCGGCCGAGGTGAACCCGCCGAAGCCGACGATGGCGGCGGGGCGTTCGCGGCGCACGAGGTCCATGCAGTAGGCGAGCCCGTGCGCCTGGGTGAGCACGAACCGGGCGAGGCGGAGCGGGTGAAACGAGAGCGGCGAGCCGGGCACGCGCAGGAACCGCAGGTGCGGGTATTTCTCCGCGAGGCGCGCGTCCACTTTTTTCCGGCTGATGAGCAGCGCGGCGGCGTGGCCGCGCGCGACAAGCCCCTCGGCCAGCGCGATGCCGGGCGAAAGGTGCCCGCCCGTCCCGCCGCACGCGATGAGGAAGGTTTTTTTCCGCGTGCTCATGGCCGGCCTCCCTCCCTGTTGATTCCTTCTCTTTCCTCTTTCTCTTTATCTTTCTCCTGCTTTTTCCCTTCGCCTTCCCCCCGCCCTTTCCCTCCGCGCCCCGGCAACGGAGAGAAAGAAGAAAGATAAAGAGAAAGAGGAAAGAGAGAGGAAGGGGAAGGGCTCATGTTTGCACGACCTCCCGCATCGTCCGGCGGCGGGACGGGATGGCCGGGCGCGACCACGCCCTTTGCGTGTTCACAAAAATCCCGACGATGACGCCCATGAGCAGCAGGTTGGACAGCCCCGCGCTGACAAACGGCAGCGACATGCCCTTGGTGGGGAGCACGCCGGTGACGACGCCCAGGTTGATGACGGCCTGCATCGAGAGCAGGAGCAGCGCGCCGCCCACGAGGAGGAATTGAAACAGGTTCGGCGCGCGCCGCAGGTGCGCGATGCCCGCGATGAACATGATGGTGAACAGCGCCACCACGCCGATGGTGAACCAGAGCCCGAGCTCCTCGCCGACGACCGAGAAGATGAAGTCGGTGTGCGCCTCGGGCAGGTAGTGCTGCTGCTGGCGCCCCTGGCCGAGCCCGGCGCCGCCCACGCCGCCGACGGCGAAGGCCGCGAACGACTGCCTGAGCTGGTAGGGCGGCGGCGCGCCGTGGAAGACGTAGTTGACATACCCGGCCAGGCGCCCGAGGCGGTTCGGCATCAGCCACACCATCAGCGAAAACGCCCCCGCGCCCGCGACGAGCGCCGCCAGGAGATAACGCCAGCACGCGCCGGCCAGGAAAAGCACCAGCCCGCCGGCCGCCATGATGAGCGCGGCGGTGCCCAGGTCGGGCTCCAGGGCGACGAGCAGGCCCGGGCAGAGCACGATCCCCATCGGGATGAGAAAGCCGCGCTTGAACCGGCCGATGAAGGCCTGGTTGACCGCCAGGTAGTGCGCGAGGCAGAAGACCATCGCAATCTTGCCGACCTCGGAGACTTGCAGGCGCACCGGGCCGAGGCCCAGCCAGCGGCGGCTGCCGTTGACCGAGATGCCGAGGCCCGGGACCAGCACCAGCACGAGCAGCACGAGCGCGCAGGCCGCGATGAGTTTCACATGGCCGCGCGCCCACTCCAGGTCAACCCGGCTGGCCACGAACCCGGCGGCCAGCGCGAGGCCGGCGCCGGCGAGCTGCTTGGTGAGGTAAAAAAACGGCGTCCGGGCCACCGTGGCGGTGGCGCTGAACAGCACCGTGAGCCCGAGAATCGTGAGGGCGATGGCGCACAGCACGATGACCGTCGCCGGCGCGGGCGCGCCATGCGGGCTCGGGAAACGAATCTCGGACGAGGGCTGCCCGGAAGTGCTGGTTGGGTGGCTGGTCATGCGGTGTTGGCGAAAGGCGGAGGGTTCCGAATGAACGAGTGAAGAATAAAGACGGCCGTGACAAAAATCCTTCTCTTTCCTCTTTATCTTTATCTTTCTCCTTTTCCTCCTTCCGCCTCCCGCCTCTGTCTGTCTCCGTGCGAAAACCAGCCGGACGGGGGAAGAAAGAGGAAGGAGGAAGGAGAAAGATAAAGAGAAAGAGGAAAGATAAAGAGAGGGGGGAAAAAGGCGGGGCGTCCGGTCAGCGGCCTTGCGGGGTGACGGGGGACGCGGCGGGCTCGATGGTGTTGACCGGCGGGGCGCCGAGCGGCGCGGAGGAGACCGGGCTGCTGCTCACCGGCGAACTCACGGGCGAACTCACCGGACCCGATGAAACGGGAGCGGCCGGCGGCGGCGGCGCGCCGGCGGTCTTCTCCGGCGGGGCGGGCGGCTCGAACGGCGACGCGGGCGCGCCGGGGATGACGAGCTGCTGGCCGGCCTGAAGGCGGCGGGGGTCGGCGATGTGGTTGGCCACGCCGATCTCGCGCTGCGGCACGCCGTATTTTTTCGCGATGCCGCCGAGCGTCTCGCCGGGCTGCACGATGTGGGTGACGGCCGCCGCCGGGCCGCCGCCGGCGGCGGGGCGCGTATCGGACGGCGGGGGGGCGGGCGCATCGGCGCGCGCACCCGCGCCCGTTTGCGCGGGCAGCGTGAGTTTCTGGCCGTTGGTGATGCTGTTCGAGGTGAGATTGCTCAGCTCCTTGATTTTCGCGACCGTGGTGTTGTGGCGGCGCGCGATGCGGTCGAGCGAGTCGCCCGCGGCCACCGTGTAGGTGGCGGTCGCCGGGGCGGCGGCGCCGACGACGGCGCCAGAGGCGCCGGACGCCGGGCGGCCGGCGGCGGGTTGCTTCGCGGGGATGACGAGTTTCTGGCCGGCCTTGAGGCTGTCGGATTTCAGGTTGTTCGCGGCCTTGATTTCGCCGACGGGCACGCCTTTTTTGCGCGAAATCGTCCACAGGCTCTCACCGGCGGCGACCGTGTAGGTGGACATGGGCACCACGCCGGGCACCTCGGCGGGCTTCCAGTCCGGCAGGGCGGGCGCGGGCGGTGGCGCCCCGAAGTCGGGCGGCGGCGTGGAGGGCGCGACGCCGAAATCGGAGTAGGCCGCCCCCGCCGTGAACGGGCCGGACGGCTGGATGAGGCCGCCGCCGGCGCCGCCGTCGTAGGGCCTGCCCTCGGGCTGGTAGCCCGCCGGGTCGCGGTCGCCGGGGAGCGGCGGGAGTTGCGCGACGCCCGGAGGCGGCGTGGACGAGGTGCGCGCCGACGAGCGGCAGCCGGGCATGACAAAGGCAAAAACAAACACCGCGGCGTGCGCCGCCACGATGGCTCCGAATATTTTTAGGCTTTTCATAAATGCTCCTGATTGGACGTTGTTAATTGGGCGTTGTTAATGGAAGGACGATACACTGCTTTCAATGGGAAGTCGAGAGGGCGGGCAGGTCGCGCACGAGTTGCTCGAACTGGTCGCCGCGGTCCTGGTAACCGCTGAACATATCAAAACTCGCAAAACCGGGGCCAAGCAACACCGCATCTCCGGCGGCGGCGTTTTCCGCGGCGCGCCGCACGGCGTCGGCCAGCGTCGCGCAGGACGTGTGCGGCACGCCGCGGGCGCGGCAGGCGGCGGCCAGCGCCGGCGCGGTGCCGCCGATGAGCAGGGCGTGCTTCACGCGGGGCGCGATGCGGGCCACGAAGGCCGCGATGTCGCCGCCCTTCGACTTGCCGCCGGCGATCAGAATCACCGGCGCGGTGAAGCGGGCGAGCGCGCCCTCGACGGCGTGGAAGTTGGTCGCCTTCGAGTCGTTCCACCACGTCACCCCGCCGCGCTCGGCGACGCGCGCGAGCCGGTGGCGGGCGGGCCGGAAGCCGCGCGCGGCCTCGTAAAGCGCGGTCTCGGGCAGCCCGGCGCGGTGCCACCAGGCGGCGGCCATGAGAAAATTTTCGCGCTGCGGGTAGTGCTCGAAAACCGTGCCGCGCAGGAGCACGTCCGCCGGCTGGTTTTCGGTCTCCACGCACGCGTCCGGCGGCAGCACCCGGCCGAACGCCCCGGCGAAGCGCCGCACCGACGAGCCCGCGAGCATCACGCCGCCGACCGTGCGGTCGAGCAGGCGCCACTTCGCCTCGAAATACGCGGCCATGCCGGGGTGGCGCTCAAGGTGGTCCTCGGCGAAGTTGGTCCAGAGCGCGGAGTCGGCGCGGAAGTGCTTGAACACCTCCGCCTGGAACGAGCTCACCTCGCACACCGCGGTCTCGTCAAACACGCCGCCCTCGCGCTCCGCCACCAGCGCGGAAAACGGGTGGCCGACGTTGCCGGTCGCGCCGGCGTGGCGCCGCGTGCTTTGGAGCGCGTGGGTGAGGAACTCGGTGAGCGTGGTCTTGCCGTTCGTGCCGGTGACGGCGATGATGTTGCCGCGCCAGAACAGGGCCGCGAAATCCAGCTCGCCGAGGCATTCGCAACCGGCCGCGCGCGCGGCGGCGAGCCACGGGTGCCCCGGCGCGAAGCCGGGGCTGAAGACGACAAGGCGGCGCGCGCCGGCGCCGGTGCCGGTGCAGGTGTTGATGCCGACGCCGATGTCGGTGCCGGTGTCGGTGCCGGCGTCGATGCCGGCGTCGGCGCCGATGAACGGGAGAAAATCGCGGCGCGCGTCCTCCAGGCGCTCGTCGAAGAGCGCGCCCCGCGCGCCGAGTTTTTCGAGCAACGCCAGCACCGCCCGCCCGCTCACGCCGCCGCCCAGCACGGCGGCGGGCTGCGCGAGCAGGGGTTTTATAAAGTCGGGCACGAGGAAGGGCATGGCGGGAGGAAATTAATTAAGAATTAAAATTAGGAAATGAGTCAGGGCGCGCCGCGCGCGGTGGCGGGAAAGTGGCGGGCAGGGAAAGCAGTGAGTAGCGGGTAGCGGGTAGGAGGCCAGCGGCGGCCGGAGCCACCGGACGTTGCTTCCGCCTCGGCAAGTCGGCGGCGGCTGAGGGACAGATTGTTTTGTGTTTGCTGGTGTTGTTCCGGGAAATGCTCCTCGGTGTAAACTTCGAGAGCGGCTTTGAAACGGCCAATGACCTCATTGAGCAGACGCACACGCTCCGTGCCTTTGCTCGCAGCGGCT
>JAITDF010000017.1 GCA_031282705.1 Opitutaceae bacterium
GTTGAGGACTTGGGGGAGCGCGGGCGGCGGCGGGGGCGGGGGCGGGAGTTGTGCGACGGCGGCGAGCTTGGCGGCGAGGCGCGCGATGGCCTGGGGGGCGCGGAGGTCGATGCCCATCCTGACGGCGACGTTCACGATGGCGGCGAGCGGGGCGAGCGGGGCCATTTGCTCCAGGGGCAGGGGCGGGATGGTGGCGGCGGCTTTGATGGCGAGCTGGAGTTTGACGAGCGAGCGGGGGGCGATGGGGACGAGTTTGAGGCCGAGGACGGCCCGGGCCATCCGCATTTGCGTGACGGTGACGGAGAGGCGCTGGACATGCGCGGGGGGCGGCGGGGGGAGTTGTCCGTCCGGGATGGGCGGGAGGGGTATCTTTGTGAGGCCGGCGAGCGAGCCCTGGACTTTCAGGGCGATCTTGGGGTCGTCGATTTTGGTCTTCATCATCCCCTCGACCAGGCGCACGAGGGGCGGGGCGCTTTGCATCCCGCCGAGTTGCATGGGGTCGAGCGGGATGCGCGCGAGGGCGGGGGGGATTTTTATTTTGCCGACGAGGTCGAGGCGCGCGCGGATGAAGCTGGTGGCGGGGGTGGCGGGGGCGGCGGCGACGAGGGGGTCGAGGCCTTTCAGGTCGGGGACGGGGATTTCGGGGAATTCGATGGGGAGGGTGGGAATCAGGCTTTTGAGCTGGTCGAGCAGTTTGAGCGGGCATATGCAGGGGATGGCCGGCGGCGGGAGGAGGGAGCCGGGCGCGGAGAGGCCGGTGGCGTTGGCGAGTGTTGAGAGGAGTGACATGGGCGTGCTGGCGAAGGCTGTTCCGGCGGGGCGGCCATGATTCCGGCCCCGGGTCACGGGTGGTCCGGCGGCGGGGGCCCTCACGACCGCGGGACGCGCAGGGCGAGCGGCGCGTCGCCGGCGGCGATGGAGTTTATGCGGCCGATGCGCACGGAGCCGCTGTTTTTGATTGAGAGCACCGGGATGAGGCCCTGGCTGGCGATGGCGACGGCGGCGCGTTCGGTGAGCCACGCCTCGGCGCAGGGCGTCATGCAGGACTCGCCGTTGTGCTTGAAGTGGTGCACGGGCAGGTCGCCGACGGTCTGGCCGGCGGCGAGGTCCATGGCCCAGCCTTTTTGCTTGAAGCGTTCGATGTAGAGTTGCGCGATGAGCACGGCGGGGCTGGCCCAGAGGTATTGCTCGTGCTGGTCGGGCGACTCGATTTCCTCGAAGGCGAAGGCATCGACGGGGTCGGTCGTCCTGCCGTAGGGGAGGCGGAGGAGGAAGCGCGGCGCGGCGAGCGCGAGGTGGGCTGCGGCGGGGCTTTCGCGCAGGGCTTTGAGGGCGGCGCCGATTGCGGTGTCCTTGAGTTTTGTCCAGTCGTCGGGGTCGGGCTGGCGCGAAAAGCCGGCGCAGCCGAGCGCGAAGGGGTGCCCGGCGGCGATGAGGGGCGTGCCGCTGGCGGCGAACACCGCGGCGGCCTTGCCGGCGAGCGCGAGGTCGGCGGGCGAGTCGCCAAAGGTGTGCAGCGAAAACGCGGCCATCCAAGGGTTTTCCGCGATGGTGTCGCGAATCATTTTGTGCAGGCCGGTGGCGGCGGGCTTGAAGGCGGGGTCGGCGGGCGGCGCGGCGCCGGCGTCCGCCGCGGGCTCGGCGTCGTCGGGCGGGAGCGGCGCGCCGATGTCGGCGGCGATTTCCTCCTTCGAGACATCGTAAACGAGGAGTTTTATCCGGTCGCCGTCGTCAAAGGTGCGCACGAGCATGTCGATGGAGCGCCACGCGCTTTCGAGCGCCTGGAAGCGCGGGTCGGCGAGGATGGCGCGCATGCGGACGACGAGCGCGGCGTCAAGCGCGGCGGCGAGTTCCTTTTGGTGCGCGGTGGGGTTTTTGACCACGTTGTCACCGACGGCCTGTTTGATCAGCGCCTCGACCGCGCTGACGGCGGTTTTGGCGGGCGCGGCGGTTTTGGCGGCGGCGGGCGCGGTTTTGGCGGCGGGCGCGGCGCTTTTTTTGCCGAGCAGCCGCTCAAGCGTCTGCCCGGCGGTCTCGCCGGAGCGCGCGGCGGTGCTGCGGCGGGGGGCCTTGGGCAGCGGCACGCCGAGGAGTTTTTGGAGCTGCGCCGCCGCTTTCGCCGCGGTGCCCGGGCCGAGGAGTTGCGGGCGGAGGGCGCGGAGGCTGGCGATGCCGGGGATTTTTTTATAAATCTGGTCGGGGTGAAAATCATCGAGTTCGGAAAACTCCAGCCCGACCTGCGTGCCGGGCGCGCCGGGGTCCTTGATGGAGAGCGCGGGCGAAAGTTTGCCGTAGAGGTCGTCGATGCTGTCGATGTCAACGGCGTGGCCCGCGCGCCCGGCCAGCGGCTCGCGCACGCCGCGGCTGGCCCGCCCGGTGAAATCGCCGAGCAGCGCGATGACGAGGGGCTGCTTCGAGCCGGCGTGGGCCTTGGGCGCGGGCCGCGCGCCGAAGCCGACGGTGAGCGAGGGCTTGCCGGCGGCGGCGGCTTTCACGGGCTCGCGGGCGGGCGCGGCTTTCGGGGGCGGCGCGTTGCCGGCGGCGGCGTCGCCGCTGTCGCCACCGCCGTCATCGGCGTCGGCGGTGCCATCGGCGGCGGCGGCATCACTGTTGTCGCCGGCATCATCATCGTCGCCGGAGCCGCCGCCACTGTCGTCGCTCGCGTCGTCGTCGGCGCCGCCACCGGAGGAAGCGGCATCGGAATCGTCGCCGGACAGCCCTTTCAATAACGCGTCGAGGTCATCGTCGCCGCCGCTGTCGCCACTGTCGTCGGCGCTGTCGGTGCTGCCGCCGGTGTCGCCGCCGCCGGACGAGGCTTCGTCGGCACTGTCGTCGCCGAGGCTCTTGAGCAAAGCGTCCAAGTCATCGGAGCCGGCGGAGTCGGAATCGGCGGGGGCGTCGGATTTTTGGGAACTGTCGTCCCCCGAGAGTTGGGACAGAAGAGCGTCGAGATCGTCGTCGTCCTGGGGCTGGCCGTCTTTTTTACCGGGCGGGATGGAATGGGAACTCATGGCGGCTGAAAAAAAAGTAAATCCGCGGGGATTCCAATCTTAATCACTGATGTTGTGCGGAAGCGTCGTACCGCAGGTTTCCAAACCTGCTTAAAACTCACGCCTGGCCGCGAACCCGCAATCAGGCATGAGCTTCGGAGCAGACTTGGAAGTCTGCGGTACGTCAGAGCCGCGTAACATCA
>JAITDF010000019.1 GCA_031282705.1 Opitutaceae bacterium
TGATGTTACGCGGCTCCGTCGTACCGCAGACTTCCAAGTCTGCTTCGAAGCTCATGCCTGATTGCGGGTTCGCGGCCGGGCGTGAGTTTTTAAGCAGGTTTGGAAACCTGCGGTACGACGGAATTGCGTAACATCAGTTATTAAGTGACTGATGTTATGCCGGCGGCGTGTTCGTTGTGGCGACTGAAGTCGCCACGCCGCGCCCGCTTCGCGGGCTTTCGGCGACTAAAGTCGCCGCCCCATCTAAACCGCGAGCGAGGCGAGCGCGGCCTTCATGTAGCCCATCGCGTAGGCCATGCCGGCGTGCCAGGGCGCCGGGCAGGCGACTTGCGGCGTGTGGTCGGGGATGAGCACGCCGTCGAACCCGTTTTGTTTCAGGAGCGCCAGCACGCGCAGCATGTCCACGTCGCCATCGTCGATGAAGGTCTCTTTATAGTGCGGCACCTTGCCGCGGATGTTGCGGAAGTGCACGTAGCCGATGCGCCGCTGGCGGCTGTGGCGCTCGACCGCCTCGTAGAGGCCGCCCTCGGTCATCTCGGCGAGCGAGCCGATGCAGAATTCCAGGGCGTTGGCCGGGCTGGGGTTCAGGTCGATGAGGCGCTGGTAGTGCCGCGGCTGGTGCACGAGGCGGGGCTGGCCGCGCACGAAGGGCAGCGGCGGGTCGTCGGGATGCGCGGCGAGCCTCACGCCCGCCTCCTCGGCCACGGGCAGGATTTCGTCGAGGAAGTTTTTCAGGCGGCGCCACAGTTCGCCGGGCGCGACGGGCGGGAGCGTGCCGGCGGGGGCGGCGGGGTCGTAAACCATGTTCCAGACCATGCCGAGGGGGAGGGGGTCGTCCACCGGGCCTTCCATGCCCACGGAGGGCGCGCCGCCGCGCGCGTAGGGGCCGGTGGTGCGCCCGGCCACGCCGGCGATGCTGAAGTTGTAGCCCATGACGGGGATGCCGGCGCGGCCCAGGCGGCGGACGATGGTTTTTATGTTTTCGATGTGGAGGGCGCGGCGCGGGCCGTCGAGCAGGATGTCGTGCCAGTGCGCGGGGTCGAAGTTTTCGATGGCTTCGAGTTTGAGGCCGGCGGCCTCGATGTCGCGGCGCAGCGCGGTGAGTTCGTCGAGGGACCAGAGCGCGCCGGGGTCGCCGGCGCGGCCCCAGCCGCCTTCGACGCCGCCGGTGGGCTGGTCGCCGCGGGCGTTGCGGGGGTTGCCGCGGAAGTAGTCCACGAGATGGGCGACGATGTGCGTCGCGCCGATCTGGCGGGCGAATTGGAAATGCGCGCGGTCGAGCTGGTGCCGGTAGAGTCCGAGGCCGAGTTTCATGGGTGGCGGGTTTGGGTTTAGGTTTAGGTTTGGGTTTGGATTTAGGTTTGAGATTCGGGTTTGAGAGAGGGGGGGGCGCGAAGCGCCGGTGGCTTTTCTTGTTACTTGCCACTTGTTACTTGTTACTTGGAACTTCCCAGATGCTACCCGTGAAGCGCCCGCCAAAAGAAGGGCTTTTTTGCGTTGAAAAGAGGCGTTTTGCGCCATGAGTTCAAGGGCAGTCCGCTTTGTCATCAATAAAAGCTCCCCCCCATCCCCCTTCATCATGGCTGGAAAGAGTCAACCGAATCATCCGGCAACAAGGCCGCCCCCGGCAAAACGCCGCCCGGTCATCGGGCTGGCGCTCATGCAGGGGCTCTCGTTTCTCGAAAAAGTGCGCCACGGCATCGTGGATTACGCGCAGGCGCACGGGGGCTGGACGTTTTCGTTCATGCCGGAAAACCTCACCCCCTCCGTGGACTGGCTGCGCCACGCGACGCGCATGGACGGCGCGTTCGCGCTGGTGACGACCGCCGGGGACATGCGCACCGCGCGCACGCTGCCCTTCCCGGTCGTCAACCTGGCCGGGCACATCGACCCCGGCGAAATACCCTCGGTGATGGTGGACCACCGGCGGATCGGGCGGATGGCGGCGGAGCACCTGCTGGGGCTCGGCTTCAAGCGGCTCGGCTACTACGGGACGGGCAACATGTGGTACGGCTGCGAACGCTACGCGGGGTTTTCCGAGGCGGCGCGCCGCGCCGGGGCCCGATGCCACCCGCTCATCGTGCACCCCGACAGGCAGCCCCCCGCCCACTGGCGCGACCAGCACCGGCAGCTCGCGCGCTGGCTGCTCGGCCTGCCAAAGCCGGTCGGCATCCTGGCCAGCATCGACCTGCGCGCGGCGATGATCGTGGACGTGTGCCTCCAGGCCGGCCTGCGCGTGCCGGACGAGGTGGCGGTGCTCGGCGTGGACAACGACCCGGCGGTCTGCCAGCTCGGGCCGGTGGCGCTCACCAGCATCGCCCGCAACGACTGGAAAGTCGGCTGGGAGGCCGCCGCGATGCTCGACCGGGCGATGGCCGGCGCCGCCCCGCCCCAAACCCCGCTCCTGATCGAACCCGAGCAGGTGGTGCCGCGCAAATCGACCGAGACGATGGCGGTGCACGACCCCTTCGTGGCGGACTTGCTCGCGGAGCTGCGCCGACACCTGGACAAACCCTTCGGCGTGGAATGGCTCGTGCGCCACTCCGGGCGCTCGCGCCGCTGGCTGGAGCTGCGTTTTCGCGAAGCGCTGGGCCAGCCGCCGCTGGCGGTGATCAACCGCCTGCGCGTGGCCCGGGCGAAGGAGCTGCTCGCCGGCGCCGGGCATGAGGCGATGAGCCTCTCCGACATCGCCGCGCAATGCGGCTTCGCCGACCTGCGGCGCCTCCGGCTCGTGTTCACAAAGCACACGGGAATGCCGCCGAAAAGATTCCGGCGCGCGGCGCGAAACGCGGGTGATCCGCGGCACAAATCACGAAGCCACCCCTCCTCCGGCGCACAACTCCGGGGCGACTGAGCGGCAACTCCTCCGCCTTTTCCCGCACGCATCCCTTTGCCATGCACCCCGCCATGCACCCTGCGGAAAAAGGTCTTTTAATACGCAAAAAGGTCATTTTATAATGATGGCTCCCATGCTAGGATGTTAGTCAAAAATTATCTTACATCGCCCCCCTTCGCTTCCAGTCCCTCTCCAGAAAATTGGAATTTTTATAAAACTAAAATCACTT
>JAITDF010000026.1 GCA_031282705.1 Opitutaceae bacterium
TGATGTTACGCGGCTCCGTCGTACCGCAGACTTCCAAGTCTGCTTCGAAGCTCATGCCTGATTGCGGGTTCGCGGCCGGGCGTGAGTTTTTAAGCAGGTTTGGAAACCTGCGGTACGACACGGACGCCACCATCACCGCGTTGATTTTTCGCATTCCATGCCAAGCGCTTCGGCGGTTTTCTCCAGCGACAAGCCCGGCACCCCGGTGCCGCGGCCTCATTTTGGCACATCCATTTTGCCGGGCGAGGGCTTGTCGCGGTTTCCCCAGGCCGTCTGCACTTTTCGCATGTAAACCAGCCAGTCCGGGTCCTTCGCGCCCTCCATGCGGCGGAGCCAGTCGTTCACGCTTTCGTCCGCGCCTAGGTTGGCCATGCGCAAATCCCACGGGCACTGGGGTGCCGTCTGGATGCGCACCGGGGTCGTGGCCAGAATGCTGCTCCCGCCCGACTCCATTTTTTGCAGCACGCGCGGGCGCAGGGCAACGCGCCCGGCCAGCCTCCCCTGCGGCAACCCCAGCCGCCGGCGCTCGCGGCGGATGTTCTCCCCCAGGCGGGAGAGGACCTGCTTTTGCTGGCGGTCTGAGTTGGAATTACGAGGCACGCCATATTATGGCGCACCGCGCCCGGCTGTTCCACAACATGGAAGATGGGAAAATATTGACAAACACGCCATGATATGGTTAATTATGGCCGCCATGCATTCGCAACCGCCGCAACCCGCGCCGCCCGCCGCGCGCCCGCGAGCCCGTCCCCCGGGACGCGAAGCCGCCGTGAGAAAGCCGTCCGGCTTCCTGCTTTTCCCGGTGTGCGCGGGGCTGTCCCTGCTGGCGGCTTTGCTGCTCCTGCCTGCATGGTTGCTTGAAAAATCGGGAGCCTTTTTCCGCCGGATGTCGTGGCGGCTGGACGTGGCCGCGAACACCGTGGACGCATGGCGCGGGCCGGAGGAGGAATAGGCGCGCCGCGCGCCGGCTTCCGCGCAAGGTGGAGTGGTTTTGGGGAAATGGGAGAAATGGGAGATATTGGAGTTATGGCACCTTGGAGAACGCCATGCCTCCCATATCTCCCATGCCTCCCATTTTCCCATTTTCCCAAAACCGCCGCGGCATGAACGGGCACGGAGGCCGCCGCTTCAAAGGCCCCACGGCCGGCAAACGGGTTTATTCCGCGCCGAGTTCGCGCCATGTGCTTTCGACCAGCGGCAGGGCGATGTCCGCGCGCGTGGATGATGCGCCCGGCGAGCTGAGCACCACAAAGCGCGGCGCGCCCGCGCGCACTTTTTTGTCGCGCGCCATCGCCGCCATCAACGCCTCCAGCGGCAGCGCCGCGCGCAGCCGCGCCGGCAACCCATGCGCCGCCAGCACGCGCTCCACGCGCGCGACCACATCCGCGCCGGCGGCGGCGGCGCCCGCGGCATCCGTGCCGCACGCGTCGCCGGCACTGGAGCCGGCGGCGGCGGCGGCAGCGTCAGCGCTGGCGGCGGCGCATGTGCCGGCGGCCGGCAATCCGAGCCGCGCCGACAGGCGCGCGGCGGCGGCCAGCCCGACGGCCACCGCCTCGCCGTGCAGGTATTCGCCGTAGCCCGCCGCCTGCTCGATGGCGTGGCCAAAGGTGTGCCCGAGGTTGAGCAGCGCGCGCCCGCCTTCCCGCGCCAGCTCGCGCTCGTCGGCCTCGACCACGGCGGCCTTGATTTCGCAGCAGCGCCGCACCACCGCCGGCAGCGCGGGGCTGGTCACCGTGAGCGGTTCGCGCTCCAGTTGCGCAAACAGCGCCGCGTCGCCGAGCAGGCCGTATTTGATGACCTCGGCCATGCCCGCGGCAAACTCGCGCGGCGGCAGCGTGGCGAGCAGGCCGGTGGCGATGAAGACCGCGCGCGGCTGGTGAAACGCGCCCGCGAGGTTTTTGCCGGCCTTCAGGTTCACGCCGGTTTTCCCGCCCACCGAGCTGTCCACCATCGCGAGCAGCGTCGTGGGCACCTGCCAGAAGTCGATGCCCCGCAGCCACGACGACGCCGCGAAGCCGCCCAGGTCGCCGATCACGCCGCCGCCGGCGGCCACGAGCACGCCCGCGCGGTCGAGGCGGTTTTCGGCCAGAAAATCGAGCACGCGCTCCAGTTCCGCGAACGATTTCACCGATTCGCCCGCCCCGGTGACCAGCATCGGCGCGCCGCCGAACATGGCCTTGAGCGCGGCGGCCTGTCGCGCGGCCACGTTGCGGTCCGTGAGCACGGCCACCCGCCGGCCTTCGCGCGCCAGTTGCGCGACCGCCTCGCGCACCCTGGCGGTCAAGTCCGCGCCGAAATGGATCGGGTAACTGCGTTCGCCCAGCCTGACGGTCAATGTGTCGTTCATCCCCGCATCATAAGCGTCGCGCCGCGAAAGCGGTCAACCCAATGTTCTCGTGTAGGGGTTCCGCGGGTGTAATTGCGAAAGGTAGCAGAAGAAGGAGAAAATGGTAAAGGTGATGTTTTTAACCGGTTCCCAATTTTGGGGATGGACGGGGCGGGGCAATGAATTGCCCCGTCGTTCCGAGCGAAGCGAGAAGCCTGACAAG
>JAITDF010000030.1 GCA_031282705.1 Opitutaceae bacterium
GACCACCTGGCCGCGGAAACCGGCAAGTGACCATCAGGCCCCGCCGGCACGTCCCGCCGGCACCCCGCACGCCGCCGCCGCCCCCGCCCCCGCCGCCACCATCGCCGCCATGCCTCCCATATTCCCCCCATATTCTCCCATATCTCCCATACCTGCGCCCACTCGCCACCCGCCACCCGCCATCCGCACCGCCACCCGCCATCCGCCACCCACTACCCGCTACTCACTACTCGCTACCCGCTACTCGCTACCCGCTACTCACTACCCGCTACTCACTACTCACTACTCGCTACTCGCTACTCGCTACCCGCCACCCGCTCCCATCCACCATGCCCGCCCTCGCCCTCAAAATCGACATCGACACCGAACGCGGCACGCGCCAAGGCGCGCCCGCGCTCGCCGCCCTCCTGCGCGAAACCGCCACCCCCGCCTGCTTCCTCTTCTCGCTCGGCCCCGACAACACCGGCAAAGCCATCCGCCGCATCCTCCGCCCCGGCTTCCTCAAAAAAGTCAGCCGCACCGGCGTCCTCGGCATGTATGGCCTGCGCACCCTCCTCAACGGCACCCTCCTGCCCGCGCCCCACATCGGCCGCCGGCACGCCCCCCTCATGCGCGCCATCCGCGACGCCGGCTTCGAGACCGGCATCCACTGCCACGACCACTGCCGCTGGCAGGACCGCGTCCGCGCCATGCCGCTGGAGGAAGTGCGCGCCGAGTTTGCCGCCGCGCGCGCCGAATACCGCCGCATCTTCGCCGCCGACGCCCCCGCCGCCGGCGCCCCCGGCTGGCAAACCTGCGCCCACGCCCGCCGCGTTTACGACGAAGCCCGCCTCCTCTACTCCAGCGACACCCGCGGACGCGCCCCCTTTTTCCCCCGCATCGACGGCCTCGCCTCCCGCACCCTCGAAATCCCCACCACCCTGCCGACCCTCGACGAACTCCTCGGCCGCCCCGGCTGGTCCGACGGCGAAATCATCGCGCACTACCTGCGCCACCTGCGCGACGACACCCTCAACGTCCTCACCCTGCACGCCGAAATCGAAGGCATGGCAAAACTCCCCCTCTTCCGCGCCCTGCTCGCCGCCTGCCGCGCGCGCGGCGTCCGCTTTGTGCGCCTCGACGAGCACGCCCGCGCGCTCCACCGCTCCCCCGCGGCCATCCCCGTGAGTGACATTGTCATGGCCCCCATCGCCGGCCGCTCCGGCCTCGTCGCCACCCAGTCGGAAGACGGCGGTACGACAGCAAGCGTTACGACTGGCCAATAGCGCGGCAGCGTGACGTACCGCAGGTTTCCAAACCTGCTTCCGGGCCGAATGCCCGCAACCAAACCTGCTTAAAAACCCACGCCTTGGTTGTGAGCCTGCTTCTTCCGCGCAACATCAATTCTCTTACTGTAAATGCTGTTGCGTTTTGCCGTTATGCGCGCCGGTTTTTCAATCTGCTTTTATGTATTTTCACTGTATGCACCTCTCCCATGCGCTTCGGGCCGGTTTGAAGGGGTATAAGGGGTATAAGGGACAGGTTAATAACGCATGGCAAAGCGGCGTCTCCGGTCGCTAACGCTTCCTCTGCCGTCGCGCTTTCAGCTCTCCTGTGTCGTTTTGATCAATCCCGCCTTTTTGTTGGACGCTGTTGGTCTGTGGAAACATGTCCGACCAAGACTTCACCAAAAGCCCCCCGTGTTTTTCTTTGCATCCGCAATGACATTTTCAATTGTTCCGGGCACGCCGCCATGACTCCAAAATCCCGTCGGGCCTTTCATATCGTCCTCATCGCCGCTCCGCTCGTCATCGTGCTCGCCGCCTGGCAATGGCCGCGTGTGGACGCGATTGCCGGCGTCATCACCGCGCGCGTTTCCCCGTCCGCATCCGTCCGGCAACGCCTTGGTCAATACGGTGACGCTGTCCGCTCGCGCATGGAACCTCTTTTCAAAACCGCCGGCGTCGCCTACCCCGCCGCCCGCCTTGCCTTCATCGGACTCAAGGAGGAAAAACGCTTCGAACTCTGGGCGGCCAATCCCGAAGGCCCGATGCACCTCGTCAAAACCTATCCCATCAAGGCCGCCAGCGGCGGCCCCGGCCCCAAGCTCCGCGAGGGCGACCGTCAGGTGCCCGAAGGCATTTACGCCATCGAGTCCCTCAACCCCAACAGCCGCTACCACCTCTCGCTGCGCGTGAATTACCCCAACGCCTTCGACCGCGACCGCGCCAGGGAAGAAAACCGCGCGAACCTTGGCGGCGACATCATGGTTCATGGCAAGGCCGTTTCCATCGGCTGCCTTGCGATGGGCGACGAGGCTGTCGAGGAGCTTTTCGTTCTCGCCGCGCTCGCCGGCACCAAAAACATCGAAGTCCTGCTCTGTCCTCGCGACCTGCGCACCCGCGCCTGCTCCCCGCCCGGCAACGCCCCGGCTTGGACAGCCGTCGTCTATCAAAATCTGCAAACCGCCCTCACCCCCTACACCACGGCCGGGCCGTAGCCCCTCGCAGCCCCCGCCTTCATCCGGTGCCGTCTCCGCCTTTGACTCCCGGCGGCCTCCGGGCTTTTTTCTCCTCATGCGAGCGCCGCAAACAAAATCCCCTGCGTTGAATCTTCCCATCATGGCATTCGCACTCTCCTTGTTGCCTGCCATCCTTTCCGGTGCGCCGCCCGCCGCCGCCCGACCCGCCGCCGCCACGGTCCCGCCGGCGGAAACCGCTGTTCCCGCGCGCAGTCCCGCTTGGGCGAGACCGCCCTACCAAAATCTGCCGACTGCGTAACATCAATGAACCTAAGCCGGACGCGAGGCGGCGGCCCGCCTTTGCGCGCGCAGGGCGGCGGGCCATTTGCATATGACAAGCGCGGCGATGAGCCGCGTGTGCAGCCAGGCCATGCGGAGGTTGTCGCGCACGTAATGGAAATGCGACACCCCGCCGTCGGCGCGCGACAGGTAGCGGCACGCCGCCGGGAGGTTCACCGCGGGCACGCCCGCCCAGAACAGGCGCACCGCCGCCTCGGGGTCGAAGTCGTAGCGCCGCGCAAACCGCGTGGCCCGCATCACGCGCACAAGCGGCGCGACGGGATACACGCGGAAGCCGAACAGCGGATCGTCGATGCCGCCGCCGAGGCACTCGCACCGCACCAGCCCGACGCTGAGCCTGCGCCCCTTCAGCCGCACCGCCGGCGCCTCCGGCCCGAACACCGGGCGCCCCAGCACGAGCGCGGAGGGCTCGCGCCGCGAGGCGGCCATGAAATCCGGGATGCGGCCGGCCGGGTGCTGCCCGTCGGCGTCCATCACGAGCACATGGGAAAACCCGTGCGCCGCCGCCAGCTCCGCGCCTTCGAGCACGGCGGCGCCCTTGCCGCCGTTTTTCGCGCGCACGATGACGCGCAGGCCCGGCTCCTCCAGCGCAAGCCGCGCGACGGCGCGGTCGCTGCCGTCGTCGCTGCCGTCAACCACCACCCAGACCGGCCGCCAGTGCGCCAGCGCGTCGCGCACCGTGGAAAGCAGCAGCCCCGCCCCGGTGTTGTAACTCGGGACAAGGACCAGATGCGTGCTGGAAAGGGAAGGGCTCATGCAAAACCAACCGGCCGCGTTTTCATCCTCGTTCTCATTCTCTTGCTCGTTTTCGTTCCCGTTCTCTTGGGAACCTCCAAAAAATAAAAACCAAGCCGACCGCGAAAATCGCGAAAAACCGCGAAATTTCCAACAAGTATTTGTTTTTGACTGACTGATGTTACGCAGTCGGCAGATTTTGGTAGGGCGGTCTCGCCGGGACCGCCGTCGTTTGCCTCGTGGTGCTCGCGGCGGTCTCGGCGTGTATTGTCCCGCTATGAGGGTGACACATGTCCCGCTAAGGGGGTGACACTTTTGCAGTGTCCCAGGGCATG
>JAITDF010000092.1 GCA_031282705.1 Opitutaceae bacterium
CCACCTTGCTTGTTGTGCTCAACTCATTCCGTTTGCGTCCCATATGCCGCCCATCCTTTCATTTTTCCTTCCTCTGTCAACCCCTAATTAAGTGGTATTGGGGTTAACCCCAATACCACTTAACCCGCAGATTTCACACCCACCACGGGAGCGGCCAAAAAGGCGGCGGGGCCGGCGAAAACCGCGAAAAAAGCCGGAAAACGCCGCACTGCGGGCGCGCCGCGCCGGCCGGCGGGCGCCCCGGGCCGGATCCGGCGGTTTGAATCGCCCGGCGCCGCGGTGTTCGCTGCGCCCCGCCTTTTTGGCCACTCCTGTTTTTTGGTGTGAAACATGCGGGTCAGGAACAGGGTGGAGCGGCAGTCCGCCGGGCTGCGCTCTTCATCCGTTCACTTGGCATCCCCGTCTTCGTCTTTGTCATCCTCGTCTTCGTCGTCATCGTCTTCGTCGTCGTCGGAGGTCATGCCGCCGGCGGGGAAATCGTCGGCATTCGTTTCGGACTCCTTGGCGGCCTGCTGGTTGAGGATGCGCTCCAGGACGTCCGTCATGTCCTCGACGCTGTCCAGCACCTTGCGCAAAACGTGCAGCGGGCATTTCTGCTGGAGCGCGAGCACGATCGAGTCGCTCGGGCGCGCGTCGATCTCGACGAACTTGCGGCCGAGTTCGTTTTCCATGCTCAGGAGGATGCGGGCGAAGAAGGTGCCGTCGTCCACGTCGTTGATGAGCACGTGGTCGAGCCGCGCGCCGAGGCCGGTGAGGATGTGCCCGATGAGGTCGTGCGTGAGGGGGCGTTTTTTTTTGGCGCCGGTGAGCGTGAGGTGGATGACTTTTCCGACAAAATGGTCCACGTAGATGATGAAGGTTTTCTCCCCGCCGGCGAGAAACACCGCGCAGCCGTTCGCGGTGGGCAGCACGCTCTTGACGGAGATTTCTACAATGTCTGCGCTCATGGGATGTGGGGAGGGAGATTGGCCGTCCGGCTCAAAAGGCGCAAGCCCGCGGGCGGCCTTGCGGCGTGTTTGGCGCCGGGGCGGGCGCGGGCTTTGGTTTAGAAGCGCGTGATGACGCCGAAGCGGAAGCCGGCGCCGCCGTCCATCTTCACGTCGGCGCGGCGCCCGTCGTGGATTTGCGTGTAATCGCCCATCTTTTCGTAGGCGGCGCCGGCGTAGAAGCCGGTGCGGGTGGACAGCCACCATTCGATGTTCAGGTCGCCGTAGAAGCCGGAGATGTAGTGCTGGTTGTTTTTCACCACGTCGCCGGTCGTGTAGGCGGCGGAGACTTCGGGGATGGTCATCGTCTCCTCGTAGCGGAATTTGCTGCCCGCGTAGGCGCCCATGTAGCCGGCGCTTGCCGAGACCGAAAAGCGCCGGGTGAGCGGCACGCGGATGAAGGGCCCGGCGCGGAAGAGGTAATACACTCCGCGCACCTGCCAGTAGCCGTTCACCGTCTCCGTGCGGTCGGTGCCGTCCGCGTTGGCGACGGGTTTGCCGCCGGCGCGGGTGAGGTCGGCGTCGTTTTCGTCGTAGGCGTTGTGGTTGATGCCGATGGCGGCGGTGGTCTCCTCCGTCTCGTCGGCGGAGAAGGTCGGGCCGCCGGTGGAGCCGTCGTCGGGCAGGGGGCGGGTCAGGTCGTAGGTGTATTCGTAGCCGCGCAGGTTGATGGTGATGCCGCGCCGGGTCTTGGCGTTGAACTCGGAGATGCCCGCCGTCGCCGCGAGGCCCCATTCGAAGCGTTTGAAGCGTTGCACGATGCGTTCGAAGGTGAACTCCACGCCGGGGTTGTTGCCGTCCTCCAGTTCGATGGTGTTGCCGGCCGCCTCCGTCCAGTAGCGGCCGAAGGTGACTTGGGCGGGGCCGCCGGCGTCGGGGTCGTGGTGGTATTGCTGCTCGCGGCTGCCGATGGTCCAGTTGCGGGAATGGTCCGCGCTGTAGGGGAGGTAGTATTTGGTGGTTTTGACGGGTTCGCCGGTGTAGGGGTCGGGGATGGTGTTTCCGCCTGAGAGGGTGTAGATTTCATAGAGGGCCATGCCGTCGTGAATCCCGTCGGCGGGGAGGCCGGGATCGACGCCGACGATGCCTTTATACCAAGTGCCCTGGTCGTTTTCGACCAGCATCTGCGAGTCCGGCGTGTCGCGCCCCTGCGGGCGGCCGCCGGAGGTGTTGGTCCTGCCGTCCACGGAGATCGAGCCGTTGTCGAAGATGGCGGTGTAGTCGCCCTTGATCATCATGGCAGTGATGGTTTGCAGATAGTAGGAGCTTTCCCCGGTAACGGAGTTCACCGAGATGGGGAGATCTTTTATGGGGACTGACGCAGTATACTCATCGTAATCGAGGCGCGGCAGGTTGGTGTACTGCTGGAGCCCGCCGCCAAGGTTGCCACTGAAGCGCACCTTGGCGCCGCCGACGGCGCGCACGCCGATCGAGACGCTGTTTTTCATCGGGCGCAGATATTCGATCGGCACGGGGCGGGGGTCCTGTGCGGAAATCTGGACACCCAGGCCCGCAAACACTGCAAGCAGGAGGCTGGCGCGCAAATAAGTCGGTTTCATGAATACGGAGAGCTGGTAGGAGGGCGGGTTTGTGCGGAAGTGGCGAGAAATCTTTCGAGAAATCCTGTGAAAAGGAGCAAGCAGAATGGAAACAATGGGAGCGAGGCGAGCAATTTGTGAACCCATGCACCGGGCCGGTCGGCGGCGGCGGGCGGCGGGCTGGCGGGCGGTGGTGGTGGCGGCTGGCGGTGGCGGCTTGGCGGTGGCGGCGGCTGGCGGGCGGATGGCGGCGGGCAAAAGCCGCGCCGCCATCGCCGGAAGCCGGTGCGGACTCTCAACCACGCCTCCATGTTCCACAAAACCGGCAAAGTCCGCCGGCGCGCCTCGCGCCCGTCCGCGCGATTTGGCGGCCGGCGCGGCGCGGCCCGGCCCGGAATGCCTGTGCCGCCGCCCCGGACGTTTTTTGAGGGAGTGATGTCACCGCCGGAGTCTTTCTCTTTCTCTTTCCTCTTTATCTTGTCAGGTTTCCCGCTTCGCCCGGAACTCACTGCTCGTTCCTGACGAAAGAGAAAGAGAAAGAGGAAAGTAGAAAGAAGAAAGAGAGGGGGGCATCACTTCCTGTTGCACCCTGCTGCGGCGGCGGTCACGGGTCGGGCAGGTTGTTGAGGAAGGTGATGATTTCGCGGAGGCGCGGGAGCGGCTTGGGGGCGGCGAGGCGGGGGAAGCGGGCGCCGTGCATGATAAAATCGTCGCGGCCGCCGGTGTTGCGCAGGCATTTGAGGCGGGCGCCTTCTGTCTCGACGGAGAGGATGTTTTTCTGCTCCGCGCGGACGCGGATTTCGGTGACGAGCAGGAGGGCGCGGACTTCGCCGGGAAGCGGGCCGAAGCGGTCGCGCAGCTCCGACTCGATTTCCTTCAGCGCGGCGGGGCTGCCGGCCAGCGCGAGGCGGCGGTAGAGGTCGAGGCGGAGGCGCGTCTCGGCGATGTAGGCGGCCGGGATGCCCGCCTGGATCGGCGCGAGCGGGGCGCCGCCGCCGGCGACGTCCTCGGCGGCTTTGATGGCGGCGTAGCTGGATTGCGGGATGCGGGATGCGGATTGCGGATTGCCGGCGGGCGCGGGCGGGGCGTCCGCGCGTCTTTCGGCGTCACCGGCGTCGCCGACGGAGACGAAATCCAGTTTCACGCCGGCGCGGATGGCGGCGGCTTGTTTTTCGCCTTTCAGGCGGGCGACGGACTGGCGGAGGAGCTGGCAGTAGAGTTCGAAGCCGACGCCGACGATGTGGCCGCTTTGCTGCGGGCCGAGGAGGTTGCCGGCGCCGCGCAGTTCGAGGTCGCGCATGGCGATGCGGAAGCCGGCGCCGAGCTGGTTGTGCGCGCGGAGGGCGTTGAGGCGCTGGCGGGTGATTTCGACGAGTTGCGTGTGGCGGTGGAGCAGGAGGTAGGCGTAGGCTTGGTGCTTGAAGCGGCCGACGCGGCCGCGGAGCTGGTAGAGTTGGGAGAGGCCGAAGCGGTCGGCGCCTTCGATGATGATGGTGTTGCAGTTGGGGATGTCCAGGCCGCTTTCGATGATGGTGGTGCAGACGAGCACGTCGTATTTGCCCGCGACAAAGTCGGTCATCACGCGCTCCAGGTCTTTCTCGTCCATCCGGCCGTGGCCCGTGCCGATGCGGAGGCCGGGCAGGAGTTCGCGGAGGCGGGCGGCGACGAGGTCGATGGTCTGGACGCGGTTGTGGAGGTAAAAAGTCTGGCCGCCGCGGCGGGTCTCGTGGCGGACGGCCTCGACGATGATTTTTTCGTCGTAGGTCTTGACGATGGTCTGGATGGGGAGGCGGTCAACGGGGGCGGTCTCGATGACGCTGAGGTCGCGCGCGCCGGTCATGGCCATGTAGAGGGTGCGGGGGATGGGCGTGGCGGACATGCTGAGCACGTCCACGGTGGAGCGCATGGCCTTGAGGGTTTCCTTGTGTTTCACGCCGAAGCGCTGCTCCTCGTCGATGATGACGAGGCCGAGTTCGCGGAAGCGGATGTCTTTTTGCAGGATGCGGTGGGTGCCGATGAGGATGTCAACCTGGCCGGCGGCGGTGGCGGCGATGATTTTCTGCTGCGCGGCGCGGGTGCGGAAGCGGGAGAGCATCTCGATGTTGACGGGGTAGCCGGCCATGCGTTCGCGGAAGGTGTTGAGGTGTTGTTGCGCGAGGACGGTGGTGGGCACGAGGAGGGCGGCCTGGCGGCCCGATTGCACGGCCTTGAAGGCGGCGCGGATGGCGACCTCGGTCTTGCCGAAGCCGACGTCGCCGCAGATGAGGCGGTCCATCGGGCGGGGGCGCTCCATGTCGGCCTTGGTTTCGGCGATGGCGCGGAGCTGGTCGCGGGTCTCGGTGAAGGGGAAGGAGGCTTCAAATTCCTTCTGCCAGTCGTTGTCGGGGTCGAAGGCGAGGCCGGGGCGGGTCGCGCGCGCGGCCTGGATGCCGAGAAGCTCGGCGGCGAGGTCGATGGTGGCGCGCTCGGCGGCTCGGCGGGTTTTTTCCCAGCGGCCGGAGCCGATGCGGCCGAGTTGCGGGCGGGTCGAGGCGAGGCCGACGTAGCGGCTGACGAGGTGCGATTCCTGGAGAGGGACGTGGAGGGTGACGCCGTCGTCAAATTCGAGCGAGATGGCGTCGCGCGCGCCGCCGGCGTGCTCGACGCGGGTGAGGCCGCGGTAGTGCGCGATGCCGTGCTGGAGGTGGACGACGTAGTCGCCCTCGACGAGTTCGGAGAAATCGAGGAGCTGGTCCACTTGGGAGCACCGGGCGATGAGGCGTTGTTGCGCGGGGGTGACGCCGGGGCGGCGCGGGCGGCGGCGTCCGAAGAGCTCGGTCTCGGTGACGAGGACGAGGCCGCGGCTCGCCGCGCCCGCAAATCCCAAATCCCAAGGACCAAATCCCAAATCCCCAAGCGGACCGTGCGAAGCGCGGGTGTTGTGTGGGATTTGGGATTTGGGATTTGCGGGCGCGGCGAGCCGCGGCGAGCCGCGATGGGTGAGGCGGAAGCCTTCGTTTAACGCCCCGCGGAGGTGGCGGGGGCGGAGTTTTTTCAGCGCGGGCTCGGCGGCGAGGATTTCACGGGCGCGGTTTTCCTCGCCCTCCTTGGCGGTGACGATGGCGATTTCGTAGTGGTCGCGCGCGCTCCATTGGGCGAGTTGCCTGAGAAAACGGGCGCGGGCGTCCTCCTCGGCCTGGAGGCGTTCGTTGGCGATGAGGCCGTCGGCGGGATAGTGGCGGTGGTGCGCGAGGCTTTCCGTGTCCCAGGTGACTTCGTGCGTGCCGGGCAGGTCGAAAAGCGCGGCGGCCTCGTCGAGATCGCCCACGCCGATGAGCGCGGCGAGCCGGGGGAAAAGGCCGGCGAGCGCGGGGGCAGCGGCACCGGGGCCGGGGCTGGCGTCGGTGCCGGGGCCGGTGCCGGGGCTGGGGCTGGGGCTGGGGCCGCCGGCTGCGCCGGCGTGGGATTCGCCGCTGTCGTCGGGGCCGGCGTCAGGGCCGCCACCGCCGCCACCACCGCCGCCGCTGTCGCCGCCGCCGCTGCCGGCGGCGGTGTCACCGGGCTGCGCGCGCGCCAGCCGGCTGAAGGCGGCATCGAGGGTGGCGGGCTCGACGAGGAGGAGGTTGGCGGAGCGGGCGGCGAGGTAGCCGGCGAGGCCGGTTTTCGAAGGGTCGAGTCGGACGCGCGGAGTGGCCGGGAGCGTGATGCCGGCGACGGATTCGCCGGAGCGTTGCGTGACGGGATCGAAGGCGCGGATGTCCTCGATTTCGTCACCGAAAAAATCGAGGCGGTAAGGCTGCGTGGCGGTGACGGGATAAACGTCGATGATGCCGCCGCGGACGGCATAGTGGCCGGGGGCTTCGCAGACGGCCTCGGAGTCGTAGTCGAGCGCGCGGAGTTTTTCGAGGAGTCCCTGGAAGGACTGGCTTTGTCCACGCGCGAGGGTGAGTTCGGCGGCGGCGAATTGTTCAAGGGCCGGGACGGGTTGCAGGAGCGCGCCGGGGGTGGTGAGGACGAGGAGGGGCTGCTGCGCCGCGCCCCGCGTCCCGCCCTCGCCGGCGTGGCGGCGTGCGCGCAAGGCGGAGAGGACGGCAAGGCGGTCGGCGGAGGCGGCAAAGGCCTCGCGCATGTCGCCGGCGACAGGCATCGCCTCGGGAAAAAGGAGCACCTCGGCAGACACCGCCGCTGCCGCCGCCGCCGCTGTCGGTGCTGACACTGCCGCCGCTGATACCGATGCCGCCGCCGCTGCTGCTGCCGCCGTCGCTGCCGCCGCCGAGTCATGGGTTTCGAGGAAAAACGGGATATCCTCGGCGAGTTGCCCGGCGAGGCGGGCGTCTCCGGCCACGATGATCCACACCGGCGCGGGCCGGGCGCGGACAAGCGCGGCAATGACCGCGCCGCGCGCGGGCGGGCAGACGCCGACATGTTTGGCGCGATACGGAACCTGGCTGGCGGCTGACATGAAACAGACAGGAAAAACGGTTTCGCCGGGGAAAGGCAAACCCGCATGGGAAGCCACCTCCCAAAAACATGGGCGGGTCGCCCATGCCACACAACCCGCATGGGCGCGGGATGCCCGTGCCACGCAATCCGCCGCCGATCCTTGAGTAAGGGACAGGTTAAATATATTGACATTCTCTAAAATTTTCCAAACTTCTTTCCATTTCCATGAGAACCGC
>JAITDF010000294.1 GCA_031282705.1 Opitutaceae bacterium
GCCCGTCCAAAGCGGTGACAAGTCACCGCACTCCAAAAACACCGCCCCCGCCCCCGCCCTCCCCCTGCTCACCCGCGACCAGCTCGACGAAATCGAAAACCACATCGCCGGCATCGGCGACCGCCTCACCCCCTTCGGCCTGCACACCTTCGGCGTCTCGCCCGGTGAAAAAGCCCGCCGCTCCACCGCCGAAGCCATCCTCGAAGCCGAAACCCCCGCCGCCGCCACCCTCCCCTCCCCCGCCGCCGCATCCCCCGCCGCCGCCACCGCGCCGCCCGCCACCACCGCCGCATCCGCCACCCCCGCCGCCGCCGCCCGCCTCGCCGACCTCATGGCCCGCATCGCCGCCTCCGGCCCCGCCGAACTCGACGCCCTCTCCGCCGGCCTCGCCGGACGCTACATCCCCGCCGGCCCCGGCAACGACCCCGTGCGCCAGCCCGCCTCCCTCCCCACCGGCAAAAACTTCCACGGCTTCGACCCCACCAAGCTCCCCACCCGCGCCAGTTACGCCACCGGCGCGCGCCTCGCCGCCGCGCTCGTCGAAAACCACCGCGCCAAACACAACGGCGAATACCCCGGCCGCCTCACCTTCAACCTCTGGAGCGGCGAAACCAACCGCCACGAAGGCGTCATGGAGGCGCAAATCTTCGCCCTCCTCGGCGTCCGCCCCGTGTGGAACAACCACGGGCGCGTCGAAGCCGTCGAACTCATCCCGCGCGATGAGCTGGGCCGCCCCCGCATCGACGTCACCGTCGCGCCCTCCGGCCTCTACCGCGACGCGTTTCCCGTGCTCATGCACCTCATCGACGAAGCCGTCACCCTCGCCAAAAAATCCCCCGAGCCCGACAACGCCATCGCGCGCCACGTCGCCGCCGCCCGCGCCGAACTCGCCGCCCGCGGCGTCCCCCCCGCCGAAGCCGAGCGCCTCGCCACCGTCCGCCTCTTCACCGTCCCCGTCGGCGCCTACGGGGCCGGCCTCGAAAAAATCATCACCGACGACAAAGGCTGGAGCAACGAGTCGCAGGTCGCCGACGTGTTTATGAACCGCATGTCGCACCTCTTCGGCCAGGGCTTCTGGGGCGAGCCCCCCGCCGCCGCCGCGCAAGACCCGGAGCTCGCGAAACACGTCTTCCGCCTCGCGCTCAAAGGCTCCCAAGGCGTCATCCACAGCCGCTCCGGCGCCGTTTACGCCTCGCTCGACATCGACGACTTCTACCAATACCTCGGCGGCGCCGCCCTGGCCATCCGCCAGGTGGACGGCGCCACGCCCCCCGTGCTCGTCACCGACATGAGCAACCCGCGCACCGCCGAAACCGTCACCCTCGAACGCTTCATGGGCCGCGAACTCCGCGCCCGCTACCTCAACCCCAAATGGGTGGACGCCATGCTCGACGAAGGCTACGCCGGCGCCCGCTTCATCATGCGCATGACCGACAACCTCTGGGGCTGGCAAGTCACCGTCCCCGAGGCCGTCGGCGCCGAAAAATGGCAGGAGCTGTTTGAAGTGTATGTGCAGGACAAATACGCCCTCGACATCCGCGCCCGCTTCGAATCCGCCGGCAACCTCCGCGCCTACCAGGCGATGGTGGACCGGATGCTCGTCGCCGTTGACAAAGGCTACTGGGCCGCCGCCCCCGCCACCGCCGCCGAACTCCGCGCCGCCTCCGCCGAAGCCGCGCAACAAATCGCCGCCGAAGAAAAAACCGAAATGGAAACCCTCCGCGCCCGCTCCCCGCTCCCCGAGTCCGCCCCCGCGCCCGCCGCCCCGCCGCCCGATGCCGAAGGTAGGGCGCGCTCGCCGAGCGCGCCGTCCCCCACCCCACAGATGCCGCCGCCCGCCGCGCCCCCGCCCCGGCCGCCATCGCCCGCCGCCCCGCCACCGCCGGACACCCCCGCCACGCCGCCGCCATCGCCCGCCCCGCCGCCACCCGCCGCGCCGCCGCCGGACGCGCCACCGCGGCTGGACGCCCCGCCGCCCACCGCCGCGCCGCCGCCGGACACCACCCGGCAAGTCGAAGGCAAGGCGCTGGAAGAAGTCCCCCCGCCGCGCCCGCCCGCCGCCGCCGCCGGCACGCCCATGCGCCCCATCCTCGGCCTCGCCGCCGCGCTCGCCCTCGTCGCCCTCGGCTGGTTCCGCCAGTCCCGCCGCCAGTAGCCACCGCCGCCCTGCAAGGGCTTCCCCGTCCCGTGCCACCAGCCCACTCCACCCTCTCCGCCGCCCCCCTCCTCTTCTTTCCTCTTTCCTCTTTATCTTTATCTTTCTCTCCAACCCACCTCCCATATCTCCCATATCTCCCATCCCTCCCATCCACCGCCAAATGAAAACCCAACCTAAAACCCCCTCCTCCTCCGCGCCCGCGCCTGCCGCCACCCCCGCCGCCGCCACCCCCGCGCCCGCCGCCGCCGCCGCCCACGCCAACCGCATGGCCCGCCGCAAGGCGCTCCAGGACCGGCGCCTCGCCGCCACCACCGCCGAAAAAGGCCTCGTCATCGTCCACACCGGCCCCGGCAAAGGCAAAACCACCGCCGCCCTCGGCATGGTGCTGCGCTCGCTCGGACACGGCTACCGCGTCGCCATCGTGCAATTCATCAAAGGCGCGAGAGAGACCGCCGAAAAAACCGCCCTCGCCCGCTGGGGCGGCCAGCTCGCCTTCCACGCCCTCGGCGAAGGCTTCACCTGGCTCACCCAGGACCGCGAACGCGACACCGCCGCCGCGCAAAAAGCCTGGGCCGTCGCGCTCGATTACCTCGCAAACCCGGACTACCGCCTCGTCCTCCTCGACGAAATCAACATCGCGCTGCGCCACGGCCATCTCGCCATTGGCCAAATCCTTGACGCCCTCGCGCGCAAACCCCCGCTCACCCACGTCATCCTGACCGGCCGCGGCGCGCCCCCCGCCCTCATCGCCCGCGCCGACCTCGTCACCGAGATGACCCTCGTCAAGCACCCCCTGAAAGACCAGCGCATCCGCGCCCAACCCGGCATCGAATACTGATGAACCCGCCATGAAACCCGACTCGCCCGACACGGAGAACCCTTCCGAAACCGCGCCAACGACCCGTGGTGCCGCCTTCCCCTCGTCCGTCGTCCATCGTCCGGCGTCCGGCGTCCCCAGCCCATCGTCCATCGCCCATCGCCCCCCGAAACCGCGCCGGCGACCGAAGGCGCCCTGGGGCTGCCACCACCGCCAATGAGCCCGCCCGCCATCATCCTCCTCACGCACGCCGAGACCGACCTCCTCGCGCTCGACCGCGCCCGTGCGCGCCTGCCCGCCGGCTTCCCCGCCGTCGCCGGCCATTCCCTCAACCCCATCCGCGAGGAAACCGACCTCGCCGCCCTCCTCGCCGGCACCGCCGCCGCACCCGCCGCTCCCGCACCCGTCGCCCCCGCCGCCGCCGACACCGCCGCCCCTGCCTCCGCCGCCGGTTTGCGTGGCACGGGCGACCCGCCCGTGGGCGGCGAAGCCGCCGGTATTTTTGGAGTGCGGCGAGTCCTCGCCGCTTTTGACGGGGGGATTTATCCCCCCGCCCCGACCGCCTCCAACCTCACGAATCCCCCCACCCCCGCCGGCGGGCAAATAAATTTGCCCGTCAAAAGCGGTGACAAGTCACCGCACTCCAAAAATACCACCCCCGCCCCCGCCGGCCCCGCCATTCCGCAATCCGCCGCCGCCATTCCGCAAACCCCCGCCTCCGCCGTCGGTTTGCGTGCCGCTGGCGCCCCGCCCGCGGGCGGCGGAGCCGCCGGTCTTTTTGGAGTGCGGCGAGTTCTCGCCGCTTTTGACGGCGCGACCTGTCGCGCCGCCCCGATCGCCGCCGAGCCCTCAATCGCCGATGACGCCACGGGCGGGGCAATAAATTACCCCGTCAAAAGCGGTGACAAGTCACCGCACTCCATAACAAACACCGCCGCCGCCGCGTCCCCCGCCGCCGCATCCCCCGCGTCCGCCACCGCCGCCGCCGCCGCCCGCGCCGCCGCCGCGTCCCCCGCGTCCCCCCCCGCCACCACCCCCGCCGCCCGTTTCGCCCCCAATTTTCTCGCCCCCCGCCCCCCCGCCCCCCGTA
>JAITDF010000406.1 GCA_031282705.1 Opitutaceae bacterium
GCATCAACGCTTTCCACGGCAGGCATCTTTTTCATTATTCTCCTGTGCAGCCTCGCCTTGCACGAGTTCGCGCACGCATGGGTGGCGGACAAGCGCGGCGACCCGCTCCCGCGCGCGCAAGGGCGGGTCACGCTCGACCCCACGGCGCACCTCGACCCCGTCGGCTCGCTGCTCATTCCGGGCATGATGATTCTTCTGTCATTATCGGCCTCCGGTCTGCCTTTCTTTCTACTCGGCTGGGGCAAACCCGTCCAAATTTCCCTTCCCAACCCCAAGACGCGCCGCCTCGACGACATTCTCATCACCCTCGCCGGGCCGGGCATGAACCTGCTTCTCGCCTTGCTCCTCTCCATTGCGACGGGCGTGGCCGTGGCGCGCGGCGGCCAAATCGCCGTGGAGCGCTTTTTCCTGCCCGCAATCAGTCTCAACATCTGCCTTGCCGTTTTTAACCTCATCCCGATTCCGCCGCTAGACGGCTCCCACATCCTGCGCCACGTAATCGGCATGAGCGAGGAGCTTTACACGCGCCTCTGCGCGCACGGCTGGTGGATTCTGCTCATCCTTATCAACCTCTCCTTTTTCCGCGAATTTCTTTCCCGCGCCATCTTGGAAACCGCGACGCCCTTTCTTCTCCTCGCCGAATCCGTGGCGCGATTGTTCGGGGTCGAAGCCTAGGAAAACGTTTTCCCTCGACACCCGCCCGCCGCAGCGCACAACACACAGACGCTCACCGCATCCCGTCAAAGGCAAAAACACTTTTTTAACAAAACACCCATGCACACCATCGGAGAAAAATTGCTGGAAGCGCGGCAGCGTCAGGGGATTCGCACCCAGGATGCCGCCGAGGCCACCCATGTCCGCCGCGAATATCTTGAAGCCTTGGAGAGCAACCAATTTGACCTTATCCCGCTTGCCGACGTCTATAAACGGGGATTCTTGAAAATTTACGCCCGCTTCCTGCGATTGGACCCCGTCCGTTTGCTGGACGAATATGCCGGTTCCTCGCAAAACCGCGAAAACACCGGCAACCGCCGCCTTCAACTCGAATCCCTTCCGGGCGGCTCCGGCGGCGACAAAAGCATCGCAAGCCTCGACGCCGGCGAACTGCCCGGCGCCGAATACACTCCTTCCGTGATTGAACCCGGCCTGCGCCCCGCCGCGCCCGGGCGCAAATGGGGCTGGGGCGCGACCCTGCTTCTCCTTGCGTCCGTCGCGCTCGCCTCCGGCGGCGCATGGCTGTATTTGAAAGAACCCAAATCCGGCAAAGCCAACTCCGGAATAACCGCGCGCCCCGCCGAACCCCGCCCCTATCAGGCGACTATCTACTCCATCGACGGCACGACCGAACCCGTTCCCGTCACCATCTGGCAGACACGCACGCAAAACGGAGTCGAAGAACGGGATAAAAAAATCCTCAGCGAATCCATCCTCCCCGGGCGAAAGCGCACCATTTCCGCGCAGGGAACCTTGTGGATCGAATCCAAAAAGCTCTCCTCCATCCGCGTGCAAATCGCGGGAAAATCCTTTGCCTCAAGCCCCAACGCCGAATCCACTCTCATAAAAGAATCCCAAATCTTTCCGACCGCGCCCTGATTTAAATCAGGAAACAAACATCCGGCGCGACTGTCTCCTTTCCACCTATGCAAATCCAAAAAACACTGCACTTCACGCTCGCGCTCTCGCTCGCCGCGCTTACCGCCGGCGCCCTGACCGCGGCGCCAATACCGGAAAGCGCCCGCACAAGCGGTTTCGCCATCGGCGCGCAAGCCTACACCTTCAACCGCTACTCGGCGGTCGAAGCCGTCGAACGCGCCGCCCACGCCGGCGCGAAAGTCATCGAGTTTTATCCCGGCCAGCGCTTCAGCCCGACCGACAGAAAATCGTGGGGGCACGGCGCCTCCGACGAGCAAATCGAAACCATGAAAGCGCTCCTCAAAAAACACGGCATCCGCGCCGTCAACTACGGTGTCGTCGGCATTCCCAAGAATGAAGCCGGCGCCCGGAAAATTTTTGAGTTCGCCAAAAAAATGGAGCTTTACGCCATCACCACCGAGTCCGTTGACGCCATAGACACCATTGAAAAGCTCGTCAAAGAATACGACATCCGCGTCGGCTACCACAACCACCCCCGCCAGCCGCGCAACCCCAACTACAAAGTCTGGGACGCCAAATTCATCCGCGACCTCGTCAAAGACCGCGACCCGCGCGTCGGCGCCGCCGCCGACATCGGACACTGGGCGACGGACGGATTCAACGCCGTGGAAAACCTGAAAATCCTTGAAGGACGCCTCGTCAGCATTCACGCCAAAGACCGGCCCGTGCTCGGCAGACCCTCCCACAACCTCGCCCTCGGCGCCGGAGCCGTCGGAGTCGGCGCGGTGCTCGACGAACTGAAACGCCAGAATTTCCAGGGCAACATCTCCATCGAACACGAGGACAACTGGGCGAACAACGTCCCCGAAGTCGCCGCGGGCATCGGCTTTGTGCGCGGTTACGGCGAGGCGAAAAAATAACCCCGCCGGCGTCCCGGCGGTGAAACACGACATCGCGCGACAAATCATGTCCAACACCAAAGGCGGCGCTCCGCGCC
>JAITDF010000420.1 GCA_031282705.1 Opitutaceae bacterium
TGCTTTTTCGATGGGGGCGCGGAACATCTCGAAGTCCACGATGCGGGAGAGTTCGGCAAGTTTGTCGCCGAGTTTGTCGAGCCGCGCGAGTTGCCCGGCGTGGTCAAAAAATCCCATTAGATATGTGGTGTTTTTCATGCTGATGCCATATTTATGTTCATTTCTTTGAGTGTCAATAAGTTAATTTTTCAAAGCGCCCTTTATTCTTTATCTTTCCTCTTACTCCTTTGCCGGACAAGGGCTGCTCGGGAGAAAGAGGAAAGATAAAGATAAAGAGGAAAGAATAAAGAGAGCGGCGCGCAGGATGGCGTTGGTTTTCGGATGCATTTCAAGAATGAGAACGAGTAAGAGAACGAGAACGATTTTTCAGAGGCGCCGCAGGGTGAGGCCGCCGTCGATGGGGATGACGGCGCCGGTGGAAAACGGGAGGCGGCCTTCAATGACGGCGCGTACGGCGAGGCCGACGTCCTCGGGCGCGCCCCAGCGGTTTTGCGGGACGTTGCCGCCGGCGAGGAATTGATCGTATTTACCTTTCACGGCGGCGGTCATGTCGGTGGCCATGATGCCGGGGCGCAATTCGACGACCTGGATGTTTTCGGCGGCGAGGCGCAGCGCCCAGAGCTGCGCGGCCATGGCGAGGCCGGCCTTGGAGATGCAGTAGTCGCCGCGCGAGATGGAGGCGGTGTTGGCCGAGGTGGAGGTGACGTAGATGATTTTGAAACCGCCCGGAATCGCGCAGGCGGGACGGACGCCGCCGGCACCGGCGCCGAGCCAGTGGCGGGCGACGGCCTGGGTGAGAAAATACGGGCCCTGGAGGTTGGTGCGGATGAGGTGCTCGAAGGATTCCTCGGTGGCCTCGGTGATGTCGGCGCGGATTTTCGGGGCGATGCCGGCGTTGTTGACGAGGGCGTCGAGGGCGCCGAGGGCGGATAGGGTTTCGGCGACGAGGCGGCGGCGGTCGGCGGCGGCGGAGATGTCGGCCTGAACGGGGACGAAGCGTTGCGCATCGGGGCGGGGCGCGGCGGCGCGGCAGAGCGCGGCGGTCTCATCGGCGGCGGCGCGGTTGCCGGCGTAGTTGACGGCGACGGAGCAGCCGGCGGCGGCAAGCTGGAGCGCGATGCCGCGCCCGAGCCCGCGGCTGGCCCCGGTGACGAGGACGGCGGGTGGCGGATTTTGGGTTTTCGATTTTTGATTTTCGATTGGAGCGGTGCCGGGCATGGGACGAAGTTTAGGGGAAAAAGCGGAGAAGCGTGAGGATTTTGCCGGCATGAATCAGGACAAAATCGACTTCTGTTTTATACCAGAACCGGCGTCGTTTCCCATCCGTTTCCATCGCCGGTGCGCGACAGTCTGTCAGGTTTTGCCGCGTGGAAATTCCGTTCATACAATTTTGCCGGACGATTTGCAACGCGGCGCCAGCGACACTGCCTCCGGCCCGATGATCATCGTCGGCGCACTCTCGATGACGGCACCGTTTAACAAACATGCTGGGCGCTGGCCAGCGGCGCGTCCGTTTTTGCGCCGCCGCTGACGGCGCTGCCGCACCTTGAGGGGGCAAAGCGCCCTTTAGTCATTCGGAAAATCATATTTGCCGCGCCAGTAGTCGCGGATGACGCCGAGCACCTCGAAGCCGTATTGGATCGGCTTGAGATGCGATTCCTCGTCGCCGTAGTGCGTCGGTATCGGCAGGTCGGCGACGCGCAGGCCACGCTTGGCGCCGACCAGCAGCATTTCACCGTCAAAATGAAACGTGTCGCTGAGTTTTTCAAACGGCACCGTTTCCAGCGCCTTCCGGCTGTAGAGCATGTAGCCGCTGTGGTATTCGGAAAAGCGCAGTCCGTAGGCGAGATTTTCCAACCGGGTGAGGCAGATGTTGGCGACGAATTTATATTTCGGCATCCCGCCGCGCAACGCCGAGCGCCAGTCGCGCATCCGCGATCCGAGCACCATGTCGGCGGTGCCGGCGACCAGCGGCGCGAGCAGGCGTGGCAGTTCCTCGGGCGCGTATTGGCCGTCGGCGTGGATCATGGCGGCGATGTCGGCACCGCCGTCGAGCACGGCGCGATAGCCGGTTTTTTGCGCGGCGCCGTAACCGCGGTTGTGCTCGTGGTAGAGGACTTCGATTTTCGGGTATCTTTGCAACAACTCCGGCGTCGTGGAGCGCGGGACTTTTTCGCCGCCGTCCTCGACAACGTAGATTTTATACAATTGCCCGTGCAATCCGGCGGGGATGCGGGCAAGGACGCCGGGCAGGGTTTGCGCGGCCTTGTAGGCGGGGATTACGATGGCGATTTTTTTGACGGCGCCTGCAGGCAAAGCAGGGTACGCGTCCCGCTTGCCAGCGATTGCGTTTTGGGGTGTGGGAGCGGCGGCTTCTCCGCCGTCAGGCAAGCGGGACGCCTGCCCTGCTTTTTTATTTTCGCTCATGTGAAAAGCCGCTCCGTCCAGGTTTTCGGCGTTTTGTCGTTTATTATTTCAACGTCGAGGTGGTAGCGGAATTTTTTCACGCCGCGTTTTTCCATCCACTTGGCCATATCCTCGAGGCTCTGGCGCAACGTGTGATTGGTTTTGTAATTAAAAATACTCCGCGCCTTGTCGGCGCTGCACGTGGCGTATTTCACCTCGCGCGGGCGCGGGGCGACGAATACGGGATCGAGGTTTTTGAAATTGACCACCTCGGCAATGAGTTTGGCGAGGTCGAGGATGGTGACAAATTCTTCGTCGGGGCCGATGTTTATTGTCTGGCTGGAGGCGGCTTTGTTGTCAAGCGATTGGGAGAAACAGGTCAGTATGTCGCGCACGTCGGAGAAGCAGCGTTTTTGCATGCCGTCGCCGTAGATAATCGGCTGTTTGCCACGCAGCATGAGGTTTATCATTATGGAGGCAACGTTGCGGAACGGGTCGTCGTATTTTTGGTGCGCGCCGATTATATTGTGCGGGACGAGGTTCACATATTCGAATCCGTGGACTTCGGACAAAATGCGAAGCACTTGCTCGGCGGCGAGTTTTGACACGCCGTAAGGGTCGGCCGGCACCGGCACGGAGTCCTCGCGGAACGGGATGATTTCTTGGTGGCCGTAGCGCGCCATGCTGGAGCAGTTAATGACGCGGCGGACGCGGTTTTCGGCGCAGGCGGAAAACACGGTGGAGGAAATTTGAAATGTGTTTTGCGTGACGATGTGCGGCGAAAAAACGCTCAAGCCCTCGTAGGCGGTGCAGGCGGTGTGGATGACAATCTCGTGCCCGCGGATGAGTTTTTTCATCGCGTTGAGATACTGGCAGTCCACTTGATAAAACTCGGCATCGTCGGGAACGTTGTCGAGGTAGCCTCCGATGAGGTTGTCGCAGCCGGCGACCTCGTGGCCTTTGGCGAGCAAATCCGCGGCGATGCGGCTGCCCAGAAATCCGGCGATGCCGGTGATGAATATGTTCATGGGTATGTTATTTTTTCCGATTGCGGGTTGAAAATTTCCACACCGTCAGCGACGCCAGCGCCGCGAACGCGAGGGCGCTGACGATGACGCCGGCGAAAAAGCCCGGCGGCGTGTATTTGATTTCGAGCAGGTGACGGCCCGGCACCGGCAGCGGCACGCCGCGCACGGCATAGTCGGCGGGTTGCAAGTCGTAGTGCCGCCAGATGCTGCCGGGCAGCGCGGTGGCGCGCCAGCCGCGCGCGTAACTGTCGGTCATCAGCAAAATGCCCGGTGATTTTGTAACAACTTCGATTTGCCAGCACGCCGCCGACGATGAGAGGATTCTTATATCAAAATCCGCCGGCACTGGCGCCGGCGTCGTCGTCGGCAGGCGCGGGTCCTTTTCCAAGATCACCGCGCGGCGAAAATCAAAATCCGGAGCCGACAGCGCGCGTAAAATTCCGTCACGGTCGGCGGGCACTTTGTATTCCGGCACCACGAGAAAGCGCGGCAGCGGGTCGCGTTGCAACTCGACGGCGCGCACCCCGGCGCCGGCGCGCAGCAGGGCGTGGCGGACGCGCAGGAGTTGGAAAATTTTTGAGTTTTGCCGGATTTGCAAATCGGTGTGCGCGTGCGCGAGCGGGAAGTTCTGGCTGAACGCGAGCAACTCGACGTAGCGTTTCGGCACCGTGACGACGTAGCCCCACAGCCCCTCGCGTTTCAACAGAATGCTCGCGTTCGGCTCGACCAGATTCAAGTCGCGCTCGCCGGGCGGAAAATCTTTCACCGCCGCCGCCAGCGCCGCATATTGCAGGTTCGCTGCGGGGAACCACACCGCCAGCGGGCGCGCGAACATGAACAAATCGGCGAGCGCCACCGTCAGCAGCAGCGCGCATTGCCGGCGCCGGTTTTTTATAAACAACAAAACCGCCGGCACCGGCAGCGTGAGCGCCGCGGCCAGGCAGAGCGCGCCGGCGCTGGCGGCCTGTGCGTCGAGGCGGCGCGCGGCGTTGGCGAGGTTTTGGCGGAACCACGGCTTGAAGGTGGCGGCGTCGGCGAAGTTTTCATACAACGAGTCGAGCGCGCCGCCGTATAATAAAAGGCCGGCGAGCAGCAGCGCGGCGCCGGCGGCCAAAATGCCCGCGGCAAGAGGGCGCGGGATTTTTTCGCCGCGCCAGATTTTGTCGAGGCCGGCGCCGGCGAGCATGGCGATTATCAATGTGAAAAAAATCAGCCAGCGTCCGAGACCGCGGAAACTGGCGAAGAGCGGCACGTGCGCGCGCAGGAAGCCGAAGAGCGGCGTGTGCGCGCCCAGCGCCAGCATCAGCGTCAGCGCGAGGAAAACCGCCGCGGCGGTTTTTTCGCGGCGCGGCAGGCCCGTCCAGCCGGCGCACGCGAGCGCGAGCGCGGTGGCGCCGCAGTAGGCCCAGGTTTCGTGCAGGTGCTCGGTGTCCCAAAACGACCAGTCGCCGAGTTTGCCGAAAAAGCCGGGCGCGACGGCGAGCAGCAGGTCTTTGAATTGCATGGACGCCGTGGCTGCCCACGCCGCCGGCACGCCGTCCGCGCGCATTTGCTCCGGCAGGAGCGCGACCGCCGGCGCGAGTTCCGCCGCGGCGAGCGCGCAGGCGAGCGGATAAACCGCCAGCAGACCGAGCGCGGCTTGCAATTTGTTTTTTGAGAAAAAAAGCCCGCACAGCGACCACGCGCCCGCCGCGAGCGCGGTGTAATAAAAATACTGCGGGAAGCCCGCGAAAATTTGCATGGCCGCCGACAGCGCCGCAAGCGCGATCCAGCGCCGGCGCCGCGAGCGCAGCCAGTTGTCAATGCCGAGAAACACGAGCGGAATCCACGCCATCGAAAACAGGTGCGGGAAATGCCCCGGCGGCACGTGCCCGAAAAACGCGCCGCCGAGCATGAACACCGCGCCCGCCAGCAGCGCGCCCGGCGCCCGCAGCCCGCGCGCCGACGCGAGCGCGAAGGCGCCGGCGCCGGCGAGCACC
>JAITDF010000440.1 GCA_031282705.1 Opitutaceae bacterium
GCTTGCCAGATCGGGCCGTAGGGCGAGCGTCCCGCTTGCCAGATTGGGCCGTAGGGCGAGCGTCCCGCTTGCCCGATTGGAAAGTAAGGCGAGCGTCCCGCTTGCCCAGCCTGGCTCTCCGCGCCTCCGCGCGGGACATGATTTTTCAAAACGCCCTTCATGCACCGCGCCCGCTCCTTGCGCAAGCGCGGGCGCGGCCATCAAAAACAGCGGCCAACCATCAACCATTAAAACAAACAATCCACCCATGTTTCCCGAAAACTTCATCTGGGGCGCGGCGACCGCCGCTTATCAAATTGAGGGCGCCGTCGCCGAGGACGGGCGCGGCCCGTCCGTGTGGGACGACTTCGTGCGCCAGCCCGGGCGCATCTGGGAGGGCCACACCGGCGACACCGCCTGCGACCATTATCACCGCTGGCGCGAGGATGTCGCGCTGATGAGGGAAATCGGCCTGCGCGCCTGCCGTTTCTCCATCGCCTGGCCGCGCGTGCTGCCCGGCGGCGACGGCGCGCCCAACGAAAAAGGGCTCGCCTTCTACGACCGCCTGGTCGATGCGCTGCTCGACGCCGGCATCCAGCCCTGGGTGACGCTGTTTCACTGGGACTACCCGCTCGCGCTCCACCGCCGCGGCGGCTGGCTGAACCCGGACAGCCCGTCATGGTTCGCCGACTACACCGCGCTGGTCGCGCGCCGCCTCGGCGACCGCGTGGCCGGCTGGTTCACGCACAACGAGCCGCAGTGCTTCATCGGCATCGGCTTGCAGGAAGGCCGGCACGCGCCGGGCCTGAAGCTGGGCCTCGCCGACGTGCTCGTCGCCGCGCACCACGCGCTCCTCGCCCACGGGCGCGCCGTGCAAACGCTCCGCGCGCGCGTCCGCCCGGACGCGAAAATCGGCTGGGCGCCCATCGGCCAGGTGCATGTCCCGGCGACCGCTTCCGACGCCGACACCGACGCCGCGAAGCGCGCCACCTTCTCCATCGAAAGCGATTCCATGATAAACAACACTTGGTGGTCCGACCCCGTTTACCTCGGCCGCTACCCGGAGGACGGCCTCGCCCGCTTCGCGCCGCACCTGCCGAAAATCACCGACGCCGACCTGCGCGAAATCCACCAGCCGCTCGACCTGTGCGGGCTCAACATCTACATCGCCAAACGCCGCGTGCGCGCCGGCCCTGACGGCCGCGCGATCACGGTGCCCGATCCGCCCGGCTTTGCGATGACGCACATGCGCGGCGCCGTGTGTCCCGAGGTGCTGTATCACGGCGCGAAATTTTTCCACGAACGCTACCAACTCCCGGTTTGCATCACGGAAAACGGACTCACCTGCGCGGACTGGGTGGCGCGGGACGGCGGCGTGCACGACCCGAACCGCATCGATTTCCTCTCGCGCTACCTGTGTGAATTTGCCCGCGCCGGCCGCGAAGGCGTGCCGCTGGCGGGATATTTCCAGTGGTCGCTGCTTGACAACTTCGAGTGGGAGCAAGGCCACCTGCACCGCTTCGGCCTGGTGCATGTCGATTTCACCACGCAAAAGCGCACCCTGAAAGACTCCGCCCGCTGGTATCGCGAAACCATCGCCGCCAACGGCGCGAATTGCGCCTGACGCCGCCATCCCGGATTTCATCCGCGGCCATGCCATTCCCGAACGGGATTTATGGGAGAACCTGAAAATTAACCGCGCAGGGCGCGAAGAATACAAAGACCGAAAAAGACAAAAATCACAGGATTCTGGCAATCAACAACCCTGCACCCATTGAGCAGCATGACCACGGCATCCCATCTTCGCGCCCTTCGCGGCGAATTTTTTAAAGTGCCCTTAATCCATTATTGGGAACCGCTAAAAATTATCGGTAGAACATGGAGCCGTTCAAGGTGCTTTGAAAAATCATGTCGCACGCGGAGAGGAGGAATCCTCCCGCGTTCTCCGCGCCTCCGCGTGAGCTTTTCAATGATTTCATGAGGTTTTTTGATTTTTCAAGGTGCCCTTCAGTGATTGATAACGTTAACTGACGACCTCTCAGATGGGATTGACTTGTGATTCTGAAACATGAGGTCGTAGATGGCGTTATTTGTCCTTCTGCACTCTGTAATGAATTCATGATACGGACGGTCTGTAACGTTTACGAGGCCGGTGTTGGCGCCTTCGCCGTTCAAACCCTCGAACCAGCGCCCGGTAGCGGGTTGGTCGGCGTAGGTGAACCATTGATGCCCCACTATGAAGGGTAGCGCGACGGCGGTTTCTACATAATTATGGTAGGCAAGACCACGTTCTTTCTGATCAGCGACCTCCATGTGTCCGCCAAGCCCTTGGTCAACCGCCGTATAATGCCACTCGCTCAGGAGCAACGGTTTGTCGTTGCTCCATTCACTCACGCGGCGCAAGAAATCAGGGAAAATCACCCGCGTGTAGTAGTTGACGCTTACGATGTCCGTGTGCCGGGCGGCGATACGGACAAGTTGCTCATCACTGGCCGTGCCGGGCTGCCAGCGAGAGCCCAGGAGGAGGTGATTGGGGGCGTATTTGCGGAAAAGGCGCTCGACCCGGGCATAGTGAGTTTCGATGAACAGGCGCATGAAATCACGCATGTCCGCGATGGCCTCCGGAGTCCCGGCGAAAAGTGTCGTATCATTGAGCGCGTCGAAGCTCGACGGTGATGCGTGCGTTCGGGAGGCGATGCCCCAGGCGATGTTAAACGAGGCGATATCGTCGTGGTATTTTTCCCGGAGCAATTCTACAAAGCGACGTTTCGATGGGGAATCGCCCTTTTGGGCCGGGACCGCTCCGGTTATGTTTTCGTAGAGCACCTCGTTTTCCACAAACCAGCCAATGATCGCCGGATCATCCGCATGAGGGGCGACTTGCTTTGCGAATGCCTGGTCGATGACTTCTTCAACGCCGGGTTGAAACGGATCGTAGGTGCGCCCGGCGCCCTGCATCGGGCGCAACCCGGGCGCCATCCAAGGTTCGAGCGGAAGCTGGGGTGTTCCCGCGAAATGGACCGCCTTCATGGTTTTCGTAAGTCGCGACCATGCGCCGGCGGAATTGAAGCCCCAGGCGCGAAGGCGTTTTACAGCGCGCCCGGACCATGCCTCATCATCGCAGGCCGGGCCGAATTTGCGGATGCTGTTGGCCGCATGGAATGAAGCGATCCCGGTGGATGGATCTCCGTTTTGCCATGCCGCCTTAAAGTCTCCCTTGGCCGGCGGCAGCCATTCAAAAATACGCTCGCGCCCGCGCACCACCGTCATTCCTTCGTCGGGCATGATGCAGCAGACTCCGAGTTGATAGAATACATTGCCATCGGGCGTGACCAGCACATGGCGTCCCCCGGCACGGTCAATGCGAAAGAAGCCGGTGGCGCGGAGATTATAGTTGTCGCGACTGCCGTGAAATCCGCCCCATGGATCGCGTGGTGGCGGCTCGATGGCTGCAAGGTCGGCCGCCTCGCGGTCCGCGTCTTCCCGGAGCTGGCGCTCGTCCGTGATTTTCCCGGGAAAATCGAGAGCCGCATATTGACCGAAGCGATCAATGATGAACCGCGGAGGCGGGCTGGCGTCAGGAAATGGCGAAAACGATATGATATCAAAAACGAAACTCGTGCGTTTGGAATATTTATCGAATTGGTAATTATAAATCCATGCCAGCGCAGGCTGGTCAAAAACACGATAATCTTGGATTTCATGGAATCCTTCCGGAGTGAGAATGGAAAAACCCTCCCCGGAAAAGTCGAGGAGCGTAATTTTCGAAGCATTCTTCTGGGCCAGTATCTGCTGCCCTTTTATGAGAGGGAATGGGCGCGATGCCACGTCCCCAATATAATATTCACCGCCCGCGCCGAACCGCGACGGAAGCAACAGAGTAAACCGCAGCCCGTCCGAATCCTCAACGTAGTTTTCCAGCGTATAGCGGATGCGGGAACCGCTGATTTCGACGGCCATGCAGGCGCCGTTTGCGTAACGGAGCTTCGCCTTCGTGGCGCTTTCCAACTCCGCTGCGGGCGCCAGTCCGTCATGATCATTTTTGCATGAAACAAGAACCGGATGCCCAATGACAAACTCTCCAGTCGCTTCGAAAACCGTTTGCACGCCTTCGGGCATCACTCGCATCCCAGGCGGAGCGGGGATTGCCGTGCCTTCGTTTCCCCGAGATGCCGAGGCAAGCAGGACCAGGGCGACTCTCGCAAATATGAACCTCATAAGGGCGGGCTGTTGCCTGGTTAAAAATAAAGCGGCATGGAAGGCCCCATGCCACGCCAGCGGCACCGGGAGCTGTCATCAAATCACTCGGTGGTGACTTTGACGTCGCTGATCATGAACGGAACCCTTTCCTCGCCGTAGCCGAAGGCCAGTGTGTCGAACGAGAAAATCGCTCCGCCGCGCTCGGTGAAACGCCAGGTATAGTCCGGATCATCGGGGATGCCATTGCCGGTCATGACTTCCCTGCCGTCGAACCGCAAGGTGCCGCGCAGCGCGGTTTCACTTATCCGGGTGACTTTGTAAACAACCGCGTGCTCCTTGGTGCCGCTGGCGATGGAGCCCTCCGCGTTTGATTTTCCACCAAGGTCCTTGCTTCCGAGGATGGGCGGCTCCATGCCCTGTTCCGTCCCGATGATGACCTTGCGGCCTGCCACTCCGGACGTGTAGCAAAACACCCCTTTGTATGCGCCGGTATCCTCGCCGATTTTCAGATACAGGCCGAAACGAAATGTCTCGTCGCCCTCGGTCGGCTTCCCGAGAAATTGATAGGAAAAGGACAGGGTTATCGTTTCGCCGACACCAATATCCGCCTGCTTGAATGTTGTATAATATTTTTGGTGCGGGTATTTGTGCGTATCCAGTTTCAGGGCGGAACCTTTGCCGTTTTGTTTTTTCTGGATGGCCAGGGTGTTCCCTTTCGATCCGGATGATTGCCGCCAGACCAGCTCCGGGCCGCCGGCGGCATTGGGCGCTTTTACAGTATTGTTTACGGTCTGCGCAGAGACTTCGGCCTTGCCAAAATCAACCGACACCACGGTCGTTTCGGCAAAGGCGAAGGATAGAAACAGGGGGAAGGCAAGAAGTAATTTTGTTTTCACGGAAAACATCCTTTCCCCTTCCATCGCCATGGGCAACAGAGGTGGATTGCTACACGTAGAATCAAAATCACAGCCCCGATTTGGCGAGCCTGGGTTCTACGCGTAGAAAACAAACATAATTGCGAGTGCACGATGCCGGAATCACTGTCTTCCCGGTTTATTCCACTCTTTTCGCCTTCTGCTCTATCTTATGGAAACAGGATCATCCTCCCGTCCCCTCATCATGTTCGATCCGCATCCGCGCCGGATTGATGTTTTGTTTGATTCCGGAACCAAGCGGCGCCTCGAATCGCTTGGCGATGTCATCTGGCATGATGGCGCGCCCGCGTCCGACGGGCACATCGAGCGATATCTGCCGGAGGTCACGGCCATTGTGGGGCAGTCCGCGCT
>JAITDF010000474.1 GCA_031282705.1 Opitutaceae bacterium
CTATAAATGACTGGGAAAGAACAACTTGAGGTTCTGAGAAAACAAATCAATGAAATCGACGGCAAGCTCATCGCGCTGTTTCAGGAACGTATGTTCATCGCGAAAGAAACAGGTGAAATCAAGGGCATGAACAATCTGGCCATCACCGACGAGGCTCGGGAGCAGCAGGTGGTAAATCAGGCCGTAGCCTTGGCCGGCGACGATCTCAAAGGCGAAGCGTCCATGTTCATGCGTTCCGTCATCGCCATTTCAAAGGAGCAGCAGCGCAAATCTCTGTTTCCCACAGACGCCCCCTTGCTGCCCCCACCCCGCAAACCGATCCGCGATCAGGTGGTCTGCGCGTATCGAGGCATCCCGGGAGGTTGGAGCGAGGAAGCGCTGATTAAGCTATTCCCCGAAGCCGGGAGATTACAAACCGATCTGAACGAGGATGTGTTTTTGGCGGTAAAAGACAAACGCGCCCATTACGGCATCGCCGCCATCGAGAACACCAAATCCTCCTCAAAATCCCCTTCACCCTCCGGGTGAACCTTTCCCAGCGCTTCAGTTCTCATTTAACTGTCATAACAGCAATGCATTCCGCCATTCAAGCAGATTTTCAACTGCGGAATTTAGGGTTATAACAACAAGTCAAGGGCACCCCGGACGGCCTCAAGATTTTTTGGTGTGAAATATGCGGGTTAGGGTCACGGACTCTCTACATAAGCTACGAACCGGAAAAATGACCTGCGCACCTGTCCGGACGCCCCGCCCTCTCTGAATCCGGTGCAGCCTTATTGTCCCTTTTGTTTTGCGGACTGGCCGGAGGCGGCGGTCCACCATCTTGTTTTTTTCCTCAAGACCAGGCGCCTTATGTTTTGCCCGGCATTCTCGTTTTCAATGACGAGGGGCTCTTTTTGAAAAAGAACCGCGTCGCGCTCGTGTAAAGCGTCCTTGGGAATAATCAGCTCGAAGCCCCTTATTTCGTCCGGGGATACATAAAACGATTGGGCGACGACTATCGTGCCGTCATCCATCCGCGCAAGATGGGCCGGGTATGACAGCGTGCCGGCGGGCAGCTCGCGTTTTTCGACCAACTGGATGAACGAGTCGAACGCCCCGGCGATATACGGCTTCTCCTGATCGGTGTATTGGATCGGTCTGTTTACCGCCCCAGCGCGGGCTGTGCTTGCCGGGATCATGCCTGCCGCCAAAAAAACGGCAAAGGCCCCCGCCGCCAGTCCGGCGCGGAGATTTAAACACTTGGGAAAGGGCATGGTTGATATGAAAGGATGCGCCGGGCGTGAAGGCATGAAAGCGGGTCATGCTGGGCGCATTCCCGCCGCCAGTCAACCGGCTTGTTTGAAATGGCCGGGGGCAACAGGAAGTGATGTCAGCGCCGGAGTCTTTCTCTTTCTTCTTTCCTCTTTGTCTTGTCAGGCTTCTCGCTTCGCTCGGAAATCCCTGCGCGTTCCTGACGAAAGAGAGAACGAGGAACGAGAACGAGAACGATGAAGAGGAAAGAGAAAGAGAAAGAGGAAAGAAGAGAGGGGTGCATCACTTTGGGTTGCACCCGCCTTTTGAGGGAGTGACATTACTTCCTGTTGCCCCCGGGAGGGCCGAAAGCCATCCGTGCCCACGGGCGGGATTTTGGGGTTTTCAAAGCGCCCCCGAAAACAAACCCTGGAAGCTCCCCAAGGCTCACTCTTTCAGCACGGGGCGGACGATCATATTGCGATAGTGCGCGTCGCTGTGGTCGCCTTGCAGGTAAACCGGGCCGGGGGCAAACTCGTCGGAGGTCAGCGCGCCGCCGGTGCAGCCAAGCACGGGCTGGTTGTCGATGATGGTCGCGCCGTTCAACACCACCGTGAGGTGCCGGTCAACAAGCGTGGCCTCGACCGTCTGCCACTCGCCGGGCGCCTTTTCCACGGCGGCGGACGGCGCGATGCGGCCGTAGAGCGCGCCCATGTTGAGGTAGCCGGGCGGCTGGTCGTGGGTGTCGGCCATCTGGATTTCGTAGATGCCGCGCAAATACACGCCGCTGTTGCTTTTGGGCGGCATGTTGACCTCGAAGCTGATGCGGAAGTCCTCGAAATCCGCCGCCTTCGTGCGGAGGTTGGCGCCGTGCTTTTTCGTGCCGTCGGGCTGGGTGACGCGGTTCGACAGCACGCCGTCCTTCAGCGTCCAGCCGTTGTAGGCCTTGGAGTTCATGACGGCCCAGTTGTCGAGCGTGTCGCCGATGAGCCGGACGGGGGCGCCGAATTTCACTTTCGCGAGGTCGGGGCGCGGCGGGAGCGGGGGGATGCGTTTGCCGGAAAAGGTCTCCGGTTTGCGGACTTCGGCGCCGGCGGCGTCGAGGTGGCGGACGGTGAGGGCGAGCGTGTCGCGGTTTTCGATTTTCGCGGCGATCTCGTCGGAAAAGGTCTGGTTGCCGCGCTTGAATTCGCGGGTGAGGACGAGCGCGCCGTCCTTGAGCGTGACGGGCGCGGGGCGCGGGTGGCCGCCGCTCCAGAGCAGGAGCGCGTCGAGGCCGCCGCGTTCGTTTTGGGTGAGGCCGAGCCAGCCGATGCCTCCTCCGGGGAGGGTGAGCGCCCAGCGCGAGCCGGCAAACGCGGCGGCGCCGTCGCCGCAATGCCCGCACGCGGCGGACACAGTGAGGCCGCCGGCGGCAAGAAGCGCGCCCAGAGCGGCGGTTTTGAGAAAGGGGATGAGTTTCATGTCAGGGCGAGCCTTGCACGGAAGTCTCCCAAGGGCAATGCAAAGTGCGGGGTGGGTGGCGAGGGCAATTCAAAGTGATGTCCCCCCGCCCCTCCCGCCGGCATCTTTCATCGTTCTCTTTCTCGTTCCTCTTTCTCTTTCTCCCTCCCTCTGCCCGCGCCTGACGAAAAGATAAAGAGGAAAGAGAAAGAGAACGATGGGCTGACTGCACTTTGAATCCCCGCAGAACAATTTCCGGGGAGGGAAGCGACACGTTGACCTTGGGGCCTTGGTGGGTTTTGTTGGCCGCTTATGTCCGATTGTCCCAATTTTCTTTCCTCCCGTCCGCATCCGGCGGCGCGGTTGTTCGTGTGATGAAAAAATTCTCTCCAAAAAAAACGCCCGCGGGCGGGCGAAGCACGAAAACGGCGAGGGCAGATTTCCGTCCGAAAACGCCGGCGGCGGGCGGCGGCACACTGGCCGCCGGCGCCACGCCGGCGGCGGGCGCCACGCCGCCAGCGGGCGGCGCGATGTATCTGCACCGGGCCGCGGACGGCGCGGCGCCGAGAATCGCGCGCGGCTACGACGCGGCGTTCAGGCCCGGCGCGGCGTATCGCGCGTCGCTGCCGGACTTGATGGACGGGGGCGCGCCCGTCGAGGGCGCGGCGGTGGGCATCCAGCAGGTCGGCGTGGCCGGTTTCCGGCTGCCGCTGCGTTTCGCGGCGCGGCGCGGCGGGCCCGTGACGCTGGAGGCGTCGGTGAGCGGGAGCGTGTCGCTCGACGCGCACCTGAAGGGCATCAACATGAGCCGCGTGGTGCGTTCGTTCTACGAGCATCAGGACGAGGTGTGCACGCCGGAGCTGCTGGGGCGGATTCTGGAAAAATACCTGCGCGCGGCCGGTTCGCGGGCGGCGCGGCTGCGCGTGGTGTTTTCGTTTCCGCTGCGGCGGGAAAGCCTGCGCAGCGGGCTGGAGGGCTGGCAGTATTACCGCGCGGTGTTCGAGGCGTCGCTGGCGGCGGGGGCGGAGGCGCGGCGCTTCGTGGAGTTTGATTTTGTCTATTCCTCGGCCTGCCCGTGCTCGGCGGAGCTGGCGGAGCACGCGCGCGACCGGCGCGGCGTGTATGCGGTGGGGCACAGCCAGCGCTCGCGGGCGCGCCTGCGCGTGGAGCTCGCGCCGGGGCGGCGGCTCGCGGTGGAGGATTTGCACGCGCACTGCCTGGCGGCGCTGCGCACGGAGACGCAGGTGATGGTGAAGCGCGAGGACGAGCAGGCGTTTGCCGAGTTGAACGGCGCGCACCTGAAATTCGTCGAGGACGCGGCGCGGCTGGTTTACGCGCGGCTCGACGCCGACGCGCGCATCCGCGATTTCCGCGTGGTGTGCGCGCATTTCGAGTCGCTGCACTCGCACGACGCGGTGAGCGTGGTCTGCAAGGGCGCGCCCGGCGGCATGACGGCGGAGTTCATGGAGTTTGAAACGCTGGGGTGAATGCGGCATGCGGCATGCGGAATCAGGGCGTTTTTCGTTACTCACTGATGTTACGCGCCTGCCCCTGAACGAAGCAGGTTGAAGGCGAGGGTTGACGCGCTGATGCGCAGCCGGGTTTTCAGCGCAAAATGATTAATATGATATTTTATTTTCAGGCATTCCAGTTTGAAAACCGTGCAGATCGACATGAACACATGGTTGCTTTGCGTGCGCACGCGCCGGGTCGGCGACGCACCCAGCGCAGCGTTTGATTTTAGTGATTTGTGAAACTCCTCCGCCTTCCACCGTTTTTGATAGAGCGCGGCCACCTGCCCGCCTTCCAGCCCCAGATCACTGCAAACCAGATTCAACTCGCCGCGCGTCCCGTCCTTGTTTATAAAGACCCGGCGCACAAAAAGCACTTCTTTCCCGAAGCCTTTCAGCCAGCCGCGCACAGCCTGTCCTTCCGGCAATTCCAATGCGCTGATCGCCTGGAAACGGCCTTTTCTTTTATCCTCCAGACTTAATGCGACAAGCCGGTTGCCCTTCATCGCCGCAATAAAATGCCTCTTCTTTTCAACGATGAAACA
>JAITDF010000521.1 GCA_031282705.1 Opitutaceae bacterium
CGCGAGCGTGTCCACCACGCCGGTCGTGGCGGAGAGCGGCATGACGATGCGCACGGCGTCGTTGCCGGTGTCGGCCACGTAGAGATTGCCGTCCGCGCCCAACGCGAGCGCGGAGGGGCTGCGGAAGCGGGCGCCGGTGCCGGTGCCGTCAACCAAGCCCTCCTCGCCCGGCAACCCGGCGCAGATGCCGACATTGAGACCGGCGGAGCCGGAGGTGACGACGCGGATGACGTGGCTTGCCTCGTCGGCAATATAGATGTTGCCCGCGGCATCGACCGCGACGCCGGCGGGCGAGGCGAATCCCGCGCCTGCGCCGAGGAGCGTGGTGACGTTGCCGTCGGCGTTAATGGCGCGCAGGACGGCGTTGCCTGAGTCGGCCACGAGCAGCGTGCCGGAGAGGACGGCGAGGCCGCGCGGGGCGGAAAAGGAGGCGGCAAAGCCGATGCCGTCAACCAACCCGGCCAAGCCGGAGCCGGCGAAGATGTCGGCCTTTTGGACGGGTGTGATTTGATGGATTCGGTTGTTTTGTGCGTCGGAGACATACAGATTGCCCGCGCTTCCGAACACCAGCGCGACCGGGGCGGCGAAATGCGCTGGCATAACGTTGAGGGTGGTGCCGACGGTGTGGTTTTCGCCAAGGGCGTTGGTGGCGACGAGGCGGTATTGCCAGCCGTCCATGCCGGTGGCGACAGCGAGGAGGGTGAGCGTGGCGGTATCTATCCCGGTGCAAGCGGTGTCGGCGGCGGTGAGGTCGCGCCACGCGGCGGCGGCGCCTTCCTTGACCTGCCACTGGAGCGTCAGCGGCGTGTCGCTTGAGACGATGGCGTGGATGTCCACGGATTTGCCGCCGGCGACGGCTTGCGCGGCGACGGGGTTTTCGTCGAACGACGGCAGCGCCAGCACCACGATGGTGGTCGCATCGCTATAGACGGCACCGGCGGCGGTGTTGGAGGCCGTCACGCGATGCTGCCAGCCGTTCATGAAGACGCCGACATACCAGATGGTGAGCGTGTCGGTGTTTATGCCGCCGTAGTTGGTGTCGGCGGCGGTGAGGTCGCGCCAGGAGGCAGAGTCGCCCTCTTTCACCTGCCACTGGTAGGAAGGCACGGGATTGCCGGAGGCGGTGGCGGTGAGGTCAAGCCTGCTTCCGCCGCCCACGCCGTCGCCGGCGTCGGGATGGAGAAGAAACACGGGCGCGGAGGCGTCGGAGGTGTCCTCTTTTACAATATAGGTGTGGAAAATGCCATCGTAATTATTGCCGCCGAGTTCAGGCTTGGTGGCATCCTCAAAATAAGTGCCGAGAAACGCGAAGGCGTCGGGCCGGCCGTTCTCGATGAAGGTCAGCTCGCCAGCCTTGTCGTCCTGGCCGGCGAAAGGAATGGCGCCGGCGGAGACCTGCTCCCAAGTCGCGCCCCTGTCTTGCGACACTTTCACCAGGATGCTGTTTCCGGTTTGATAAATGGCGTGGATTTCCCCGTCGCCGTGATTTCTCAAGTCGCCGAACGCCTTGGCGTTTAGCTGGACCAGACTGTCCGCCCAGGCGGCGCCGTCCCAGCGGGCGCAGCGGATGGAATCCTTCGCGGCGCCGGCGTCGTGGAATCCATAGGCGATGATCGGGTTGCCGGTCAGGAGGTCGCGGACGGGCGTGGGGTTGGTGAAGGGGTGCTGTTTGCCCCAGCTTGCGGCAGTGGGGTCGCCGGTGGCGGCGACAACAAGACAGTCAGGCAAGTCGGAGTTGTTGACAATCGGCCCCTGGCTCGCGCCGGCGGCGTTGAGCATGGCGCCGGTGGCGAGGTTGAGCCAGGCGAAATACAGGTTTTTGTCCGAACTGTTGTGCGCCGGGCCGCCGGCCATCGTCCAGGTGATGCCGATACGCCCGGCATCGGGGTCGTAATCCACGCCCCACGCATAAACCTCGTCGTATTTTTGCGGGTCATTCTTTTCGGAGTCTATAATGGTGAACGGCGCGGACCAGGTGGCGCCGTTGTCGGTGGATTTTATATAACGATAGGCACGGTAGGGCCAGTTGATGTCGTTGTTTTTTGAGTAGAAAACATAGATGTCGTTTCCGGCCACGACAGGCATGGGATAGGCGGTGAGGTCGGCGCTGATTTCCGTCCTGGCCCACGCGCCCTCGATGGAATTGGGCGCGGGCGCCTTCGCTTGGAACAGTTTGTTTGAGTGATCGCAGAAATAAATCACCAGCCGTCCGTCCGGGGCGAGGCGCATGACAGGGTAGTTATGATAAACGTAGCGGGCGGTGTAATTCAGATCGCAGACGAGCACCGGAGCGCCCCACGCGCCGGCGTCGTGGTCGTAGGCGCGGACGAGGATGTCCATGCCGGGGCCGTTCCAGCAGACGTAGGTTTTGTTGGAGACGCTGTCGTAAAGGCCGGCGCCGAAGGGGCGGCGGCAGGAGCTGCTGTAACCGGCGCCGGCCGCCGCGGAAAGCTCGTCGAAGGCCATGACAAACGGCCCTTGCTCATCCAGGGCGACGAAGCGGACAGCGTCAGCGATGACAAAGCCGTCGGTGCCGTCGGTGCGGATTCGGAGCCATTCGTCGCCGGTTCCCGCGAACTCGAAGATGCCGGCCGTGAACCACATGGCGCCGCCGGTGCGCTGGTTGACCAGGACGGTCGAGGTGCCGCCGTTGTGCCGGATGTCAACCGGGACGTTGGTGGCGAAGTTGGTGGCGTAGGCGGGCCACCACATTTGCACCATATAGCGGCCCGGCGCGGGCAGCACGGGCGTGTAGGTGACGGATCTGACGCCCTTGTTGGAATTCCCATCAGTCCAGTAATTCGAGCCGTGGTAACCGGCTCTGCTGGTGGAGGACGACCAAAAGCTCTGATGGGTCACGCCGGGCGAGTCGGAGTTGTTGCTGTTCACGTCGGCGATGGCGTTGTCAATCAGAGTCAGCGGCTCCGGCGGAGGCTGCGGCTCGATGAAGCGGACAGCGTCGGCGACAATGGTGCCGGAGAGCGTGCCGCCCGCGCCATCGTCGGTCCTGATTTTAACATACTCGGTGCCATCTCCGGTGAATTCATAGGTGCCGAGGGAGTTCCATTTTCCGCCGTTGGCCTGCTGGTTGATATACACGGTGTCAGTGGCGCCGGAGTGGACAATATCAACCGGGACATTGGCGCAGAATTCGGTGGAGGCCGGCCACCACATTTGCACTTCATATTGTCCGGGCGCGGGCAGCACGGGCGTGTAGGTGACGG
>JAITDF010000573.1 GCA_031282705.1 Opitutaceae bacterium
GTAGAGCGCGCGGTGGTCGGCGGCATGGCGTTCGAGGAGCGCGGCGGCGGCGGTGCCGCCGGCGGCGTCGAGCGGGCGGACGGCGAGGGCGCCGGCGTCGCGGCCCTCGCGTCCGGGGGATTTGAAGGGGCCGTTGAAACTGGTGGCGGCGCTGACGAGGAGCGTGGCGCGTGTGGCGCGGCGGATGAAGAGCGCGGCGGGCGCGGCGGCGGCGGTGGCGGCGGTGGTGGTGGCGGAGGCGGACTTGGCGGGCGGAGCGGGCGGGGCAGTCTCGCCGGGGCCGCCGGCGGTGATTTCGCCGTCGGTTTCGACGACGCGGACGTGGAGGGCGAAGACCATGCCTTCGGGGTTGGGGCCGTCGTCGTAAACCACGGCGTCCGTGCCGCTGTGGGCGATGTGCGCGGGGGCGCGGCCGTGCAGGGCGAGCAGGGCGGCGCCGTCGGCGGGGGTGGCGGCGGGGGTGGTGCTGTCGGCAGAGGCGACGCCGGCGAAGGTGCCGCCGGCGGTGGCGGCGGTGGTGTGGCGGTGCGGGGTGGTGGCGGAGACGTTGAAGTTGAGCGCGCCGGGGCGGTCCGCGGCGAGGCGGACGACGATGAGCTGGTCGGGCCAGCTGGCGAAAACTTCGCGCGTGTGGGTGACGCCGCCGATTTCGCAGCGCGTGACGGCGACGGCGCGGTCGAGGTCGAGGGTGCGTTCGTAAGCGGCGGCGGCAGTGGCGGCAGTGGCGGCGGCGGCGGTGGCATGTTCGGCGGCATGTTCGGCGGCGCCGCCGGTTCCGGCAGGCGCGAGGAAATCGAGGACGAGGTCGCCGAGCGGCTGGTAGGATTCGCTGAAAAGCCCCTGCATTTCGCGGCAGAGCCGGTCGGCCTTGAGGTAGTCGCCGGCGAAGATGGCGGCGCGCGCGTCTGCGAGCGCGGCGGGGGCGGCGGGGTTGTTCCACTCGCGCGGCGCGCCGGACCAGAGCGTGGCCTCGTTGAGGCTGAGCACTTCGCGGGCGGCGCCGCCGCGCACCATCGCGCCGAGGCGGCCGTTGCCGACGGGGAGGGCTTCGTTCCAGTCGGCGGCGGGGCGGTCGTAGCGAAGGAGATTGGCGGCGGCGGGCGGCGCGGCGGCGGCGCTGTCGCCGGCGGCACCGGCGGGCGCAGTGCCGGCGGCGGGCGCGGCGGCGGTTGAAAGCAGGGCGAGGCAGGCGGGGAGGACGGGGAGGACGCGTTTCACGGGGCGTGACACAAGGCGTTTCGCCGGCGGGGCGCAATTCAAAGTTCAACGCGAAGCCGCGTCGCGCGCATTGCAAACGGCGGCGTTTCCTGCTTTTGTTTTTTCCTGTTATAGAAAAGCCATGCCAGCCGCCCTCAATTACGAGCCCCTCATCGTCCGCCCGCGGGGCGACGAGCCCGAAACGCTCTCGCCCGTCCAGGAGGAAATCCTCGCGCTCAAACGCGAGCGCAACGCCGTCATCCTCGCGCACAACTACCAGATCGGCCCGATCCAGCAGATCGCCGATTACGTGGGCGACTCGCTCGGCCTCTCCTGCCAGGCGCAGCGCGCCGAGGCCGGCGTGATCCTTTTCTGCGGGGTGCATTTCATGGCCGAGACCGCGAAAATCGTGAACCCCGGACGCACCGTGCTGCTGCCCGAGCCGGACGCCGGCTGCTCGCTTTCCGACTCCTGCCCCGCCGGCCGGCTCGCCGAATACAAGGCCGCGCACCCCGGCCTTTACGTGGTCGCCTACATCAACTGCTCCGCCGCCGTGAAGGCGCTCAGCGACGTCATCTGCACCAGCGGCAACGCCGCCAGAATCGTCTCCCGCGTCCCGTCCGGGCGCGAAATCCTCTTCGTGCCCGACCAGAATCTCGGGCAATGGGTCTCGCAGCAAACCGGGCGCCGGATGCGCCTCTGGCCGGGCAGTTGCTACGCGCACGTGCAATTCACCGCGCAGGCCGTCGAGGGGATCCGCGACCGGTTTCCCGGCGCGCCCGTCGTCGCGCATCCCGAATGCGTGCAGGCCGTGCGCGATCTCGCCGACGAGGTTTGCAGCACGGAGCAGATGATCGCCTTCGCGCGCAAACACCCCGCCCGTGAAATCATCGTCGTCACGGAAAGCGGCATGCTGCACCGCCTGCGCCGCGAGGTGCCCGGCAAAACCTTCATCGCCGGCCCCACCGACACCTGCGCGTGCAACGACTGCCGTTTCATGAAAATGAACACGATCGAGAAAGTCCGCGACGCGCTCAAGACCCTGTCGCCCGCGATCGAGCTGCCCGAGGACATCCGCGCCGCCGCGCTCGCCCCCATCCAGCGCATGCTCGACTGGAGCAAATAAACGCCGCAAACGCCGGCCCTTCGCGGCGGGGCGATTTATCACCCGCCCGAAGAACCGGCGCCCCGTTCCACGGCCGTCGTTTCCCGTTCTCATTCGTCATTCGTCCATCGTCCATCGTTTTTCATTTTTTGCCTTTCTCCAAGTGCGCACAGGGAAAAGGGAAAGAGGAAAGAGAACGAAAAAGAGGAACGATAAACGATGGACGATGAACGAATGATTCAGGCCGGGGATTCAGGCTGGCCCCCCCCTTCTCTTTCGACTCCTTTCTTGCCCGAAGCCCGGCGAACCGTCCTAGTGTTGCCCTGCATGAGCATCCTCAAACGCACTCCGCTCTTCGACTTCCATGTCGCGCATGGCGGACGCATGGTCGATTTCGCGGGCTGGGAAATGCCCGTGCAATACAGAAGCATCCTCGACGAACACAAGGCCGTGCGCCACGCCGCCGGGCTCTTCGACGTCAGCCACATGGGCGAAGTCGAGGTGCGCGGCGCCGGCGCGCTCGCCTTCCTCCAGTCGCTCCTCACCAACGACCTCGCCCAAATGACGCCCGGCCGCATCGTCTATTCGCCCATGTGCAGCGAGACCGGCGGCGTCATCGACGACCTGCTCGTCCACCTGCGCGCGCCCGGCGACTACCTCCTCTGCATCAACGCCGGCAACATCGACCGGGACCTCGCCTGGCTGCGCGCGCACCACGCCGCCGCCGCGCGCGCCGCCCCCGGCGGCCTCGACGTCACCCTCGCCGACCGCTCCGCCGACACCGCGCTCATCGCCATCCAGGGCCCGCGCGCCGCCGAAATCGTCCGCGCCCTCGCCGCCGGCCCCGCCGAGGCCGCCGCCCTCGACGCCCTCAAGTATTACCATTTCGCCGCCGGCCTCACCATCGCCGGCGTCCCCTGTCCCATCGTCGCGCGCACCGGCTACACCGGCGAGGACGGCTTTGAACTCTACCACCGGACGGAGGACGCGCCGCGGCTCGCCGCCGCGCTGCTCGCGGCGGGCGCGCCGCTCGGCCTCGAACCCGCCGGCCTCGGCGCGCGCGACAGCCTGCGCCTTGAGGCCGGCTTCCCCCTCCACGGCCACGAACTCTCCGAAACCATCTCGCCGCTCGCCGCCGGCCTCGCTTGGACGGTGAAGTTGAAAAAAAACTCCGACTTCCACGGCCGCGCCGCGCTCGAACGCGAGGCGCGCGACGGCCCCGCCCGCCGCGTGGTGTTTTTCAAGACCGGCGACCGCCGCATCGTGCGTGCGGGCGCCGCCGTCAACGACGAGGCGGGCGCGCCGCTCGGCGCCGTGCTCTCCGGCACGCTCTCCCCCATCCTGGGCGAAGCCATCGGCTCCGCGCTCATCGACGCCGCCGCGCTCAAAGCCGGCCGCGCGCTGCTCACCGACATCCGCGGCGCAAAAATCACCCTCCGGCCCGTCAAGCCGCCCTTTGTCGAATTAAAAAAACGCGGCGGCGGAGAGGCCGGGAAACAGAAAGACCGGGAGGCGGAGAAGCCGGGAGACTGAACGCCGGCGAAGCCCGAAGGCGGAAAAAGCCGGCGATTTAAATCGACTTGCATCGACTTAAATCGACTAAAACATCGCCGCACCGCACCGCACCGCCGCACCACCGCACCGCCGCCACATCGCCGAAACGCAACATCGCCGAAACGCCAGAGCCAGCGCACCGCCGCACCGAAACACCCTTTTTTCTCCAACCCGCAACGCATCTCCCGCCAACGCATCTCCCGCCAACACGCATCCCGCATCATGAACAACAGCGACATCCCCGCAGATCTCAAATACGCGAAATCCCACGAATGGGTCCGCACCGGCGCCGACGGCACCGCCACCATCGGCATCACCGCATACGCGCAAAACAGCCTCGGAGACATCACCTACGTGCAACTCCCGCAACCCGGCGCCATGCTCAAGGCCGGCGATGCCTTCGGCGTGGTCGAATCCGTGAAAGCGGCCTCCGATCTCTACGCGCCGATCTCCGGCACCGTGGTCGAGGTGAACACCGGGCTTGATTCCGCCCCGGAGAAAGTGAACCAGGCGCCCTACGGCGAAGGCTGGCTGCTGAAGCTCAAAATCGCCCGCCCCGCCGAACCCGACGCCCTGCTCGACGCCGCCGGCTACGCCGCGCTCATCGGCTGAGCCAAAAGGTGGCGGCAAAGGGCACGGACGCGGGCTTTGAAGCAGACTTGGAAGTCTGCTTTATAGGGCTGGCTGGAACGTCGCAAACAGCCGAAACGTTGGACGAAATGGGCTAAAAATAGCCGGAATTTAATATTCAACAAATATGGACAATGCTAAATTATTAGCATAAACCTTATCATAAAAGGGAAAATAGTTGAAATGATAAAATCACTCCCCGATCGAATTAATGAACAAATAAACAAAATAACAGAAGACATGCGGAATTTGTCAGGCAGGATTCCACGTCCTGTGGTTGTGGCTATGGATGGCGCAAGCGGATCGGGAAAATCAACCATCGCCCAAGTGTTCGCCGGCAAATTGCAGGCTGCAATAATACCATTGGATGCTTTCTTTTCTGCAAATATTCCCGATGCGCAATGGGATGAATTCTCCGTAATAGAAAGGCTGGGAAAAGTTTTTGATTGGAATCGGGTGCGCTCCTTGGCAATCGAACCGCTTCGTAAAAAATCACAGGCTAAATGGCGTCCATTTGATTTCCTTGCCGGAATACAGCAGGACGGCACTTATAAATTGAAAAATGAAGAGACAATTCGCGATCCTTCTGAAATTGTCCTTCTTGAAGGCGCTTATTCTTCCAGTTCTTTTTTAGCGGATTTAATAGATTTAACAATATTGATCGATGTCCCAGTGGAAGAACGGCATAAACGTCTTTTGCCAAGGGATGATTCTGCTTTTTTAGAACAGTGGCACAAGCGTTGGGATGTCGTGGAGGCTTATTATTTTGAACATCTAAGGCCAAAAACTTCTTTTGATTGGGTAATAGAAGGATAAAATGGCAAAAAAATAATGTGTAAACGTATTAAAGTACGCCCAACATCGCATACAGCCGGAACGTCTGTGCAATCCGGCAATGCGTATAATTGACAAAAGCTATTTATAAAAATATAATTTATCCATGTTAAGAATAAAGAAGGTATTATGAAATGAAAAGATATTGCCTAAAAAGTCTTAACCGGATATTGCTATCAATTATTATTTTCTCTTTATGCTCATGCGTTATGTCGATTGATGATATTGTAGGAATGTCAAGTAAAGAAATGATAGAACATACTACAAGGCTATAAGCGAAGGCAAAGCCAATTTAAATGATTCAATTGACCGTTTTCTTGATCTTCCCGCAAAAAATTATTACCCGACTATAAAACGCCTCTTAACCCATACGTCAG
>JAITDF010000606.1 GCA_031282705.1 Opitutaceae bacterium
TGTGCTCGGCGTCCCGCCGAACACGGTTCGAGCGAAGGACTTGGGCGGGACGCCCAAGCCGGCACGCGGGACGCGTGCGCTCCCCGAACACGCCGCTCCGCGTAACATCAGTGAAATCATTGAAAAGCCCGCGCGGAGGCTTCGAGTGCGCAGGATTGGAAAGTAGGGCGAGCGTCCCGCTTGCCTGACGGCGCGCAAAGCGCGCCGCCCCAAAACGCGCCGCCCAAAAGCGGCGGGAGCATTCTGCTCCCGTCAGGCAAGCGGGACGCTTGCCCTACACCCCAATCAGGCAAGCGGGACGCTTGCCCTACACTTCCAAACCCTGCCCAAAAAAAGCCTCCGCGGTTCAGCGGCGTTTCACGGGGTATTTTGTATTTTTCGCCGGTTTGGGTTGCCCGCCCCCTTTGGCCTTCGACGGCTTCACGGCTTTTTTGTAGTCGCCGGTTTTCAGGGCGTTGATCTGGTCGCGCAAGAGGGCGGCGCGCTCGAATTCCAGGCGGGAGGCGGCGGCGGTCATTTCGTTTTCCAACTCGGCGATCACGGCGGCCACCTCGCCGGGGTCGCTTTCGGCGACGGCCAGCGTCTCCACGGCCTCGCGGGCGGCGCCGTCGTAGGTGCGGAGGCTGGCCTGGGCGGCGCGTTTCACGCCGCGCGGGGTGATGCCGTGCTCGCGGTTGTAGGCGATTTGTTTTTCCCGGCGGTAGTTCGTGATCTCCATCGTGCGGCGGATGGAGTCGGTGATGTTGTCGGCGTAGAAGATGACGCGGCCTTTTTCGTGGCGCGCGGCGCGGCCGGCCGTCTGCACGAGCGAGGTTTCGCTGCGCAGGAAGCCTTCCTTGTCGGCGTCGAGGATGGCGACGAGCGCGACTTCGGGGAGGTCGAGGCCTTCGCGGAGGAGGTTGATGCCGACGAGGGCGTCGAAGTTGCCGAGGCGGAGGTTGCGGAGGATTTCGACGCGTTCGATGGCGTCGATGTCGGAGTGCAGGTATTCGACGCGGATTTTCGCGTCGCGCAGGTAGGCGGTGAGGTCTTCGGAGAGGCGTTTGGTGAGCGTGGTGACGAGGACGCGCTCGCCTTGGGCGACGGCGGTTTTGATTTCGCCGATGAGGTTTTCGACCTGGTTTTTGGTCGGGCGGAGGTCGATTTCGGGGTCGAGGAGGCCGGTCGGGCGGATGAGTTGCTCGGCGACGACGGCGGAGCGTTCGAGCTCGAATCTGGCGGGGGTGGCGGAGACGTAGAGGGTCTGGCCGGTGACGCGCTGGAATTCGTCGAAGGACTGGGGGCGGTTGTCGAGGGCGGAGGGGAGGCGGAAGCCGTGTTCGACGAGGTTTTGTTTGCGGGCGCGGTCGCCGTTATACATGCCGCCGATCTGGGGGACGGTGGCGTGGGATTCGTCGAGGAAGAGCAGGAAGTCTTTCGGGAAGAAGTCGAGGAGGCAGGCGGGGCGGTCGCCGGGTTTGCGTCCGGCCATGTGCATGGAGTAGTTTTCGATGCCGTTGCAGAAGCCCATTTCCTGGAGCATTTCGAGGTCGTAGCTGGTGCGCATGCGGATGCGCTGGGCTTCGAGGAGCCGGCCGCGGGTCTCGAACCAGGCGACGCGTTCGTCGAGCTCCTGTTTGATGCGGACGACGGCGGCTTCGAGTTTGTCGCGGCTGGTCACGTATTGGTTGGCGGGGTAGAGGTCGAAGTGGTCGAGCCGGCGGAGGATGTTGCCGGTGAGCGGGTCGAACTCGTTGAGGGCGTCCACGTCGTCGCCGAAGAATTCGACGCGGAGGCCGTGTTCGAGGTAGGCGGGCATGATGTCCACGATGTCGCCGCGCACGCGGAAGACGCCGCGGCGCAGTTCATAGTCGTTGCGTTCGTAGAGGTTTTCGACGAGGCGTTCGAGGAGGCGGTTGCGCGCGAGCGGGAGGCCGAGGCGGAGCTGGATGCGCTGCCCCATGAAGTCCTCGGGGGTGCCGAGGCCGTAGATGCAGGAGACGCTGGCGACGACGATGACGTCGCGGCGCGAGACGAGCGAGCTGGCGGCGGCGATGCGGAGGCGTTCGAGCTCGTCGTTGCGCGAGGAGTCTTTTTCGATGTAGGTGTCGCTGGAGGCGATGTAGGCCTCGGGCTGGTAGTAGTCGTAGTAGGAGACGAAATACTCGACGGCGTTTTCGGGGAAGAAGCCCTTGAACTCGGAGTAGAGTTGCGCGGCGAGCGTCTTGTTGTGCGACATGATGAGCACGGGGCGGTCGAGGCGCGCGATGATGTTGGCCATCGTGAAGGTCTTGCCGGAGCCGGTGACGCCGAGGAGGGTCTGGTGTTTGTTGCCGGCGCGGAGGGAGGCGACGAGTTTGTCGATGGCCTGCGGCTGGTCGCCCGTGGGCCGGTAGTCGGCGTGGAGCTTGAAGAGCATCGTTTTTATAAAATCCCAAATTTCAAAATCCCAAATCCCAAAAAAATCCCAAATTTCAAAAAGGTCCCAAGGGGAGGCGGGCCGGGAGGGCGGCGGGGGCGAGGAGGGCTGGCCGGGAGGACGGCGGAGGGCGCGGGCGGACGGCGGAGGGCGGAGGGCGGAGGGCGGGCCGGGGCGCGGGCGGATGCGCCGCGGTCACGCCCACAGCGCCTGCACGTCGGCGACGGTGAGTTCGTCGAGGCGGCGGACGACGCGGTCGGCGGCGGCGCGCAGTTCCGCTGCGGGGTGGGTGGTGGCGACGGCGACGGCTTTCATGCCGGCGGCGCGCGCGGCCTGGATGCCTGCGAGCGCGTCCTCGAACACGACGCAGTGGCGCGGCTCGCGGGCGATTTTTCCGGCGGCGCGCAGAAACACCTCCGGGTGCGGCTTGCCCGCGCGCACATCCTCGGCGGTGACGATGCCGGCGAACAGCCCGGTGAAGCCGAGCGCGTCGAGGATGGTGTCGATGTTGGGCCGGTGCGTGGACGAGCCGACGGCGAACGGCACGCCGGCGTCGCGCAGGCGGCGCAGGAACGCCGCCACGCCGGGCAGCGCCCCGATGCCGCGCTCGCGGACGATGTCGCGGTAGATCGCCTCCTTGCGGAGCGAGAGGCGTTTGATCCCGGCGTGGTCGCCGGCGTCCGCCCAGCCGAGGAGGTTCGGGATGATGTGCTCGTTTTTCATGCCGAAGCCGCGCTTGAAATGGCCGGCGGGCAGGGGCCTGCCGGTCTCGGCGGCGAGTCGTTCCCAGCTTTCCTCGTGTTGCGAGGAGGAGTCGATGATGACGCCGTCCCAGTCGAAGAGCACGCCGAGCGCGGAGAGCGGAAGAGGAGCGTTTGCAGGCATGGCGGGGATGTTGGGCGTCTCCGCCCGGAAAAGGGAAGCGGAAAGCGCCGGCCATGCGCGCCGTCCGCGCGCCGGCATCATGCGTTCTCTTTCCCTGTTCCCGTCCTCTTTTTCTTATTCTTTCCTCGCTCTCTTTCCTCTTTCTCTTTCTCTTTCTTCTTTCGTCAGGCCCGGACGGGGAGAAAGAGAAAGAGAAAGAGGAAGAGGAAAGAGAGCGAAAGAAGAAGAAAAAGAGGACGGGAACGAAGAGCGAAGAACGAGAAAGAGAAAGCAGAAGAACTTTTCTGGGCTATTGACAGATTCCCCGCAGAGCTTCTTATAAGCCGAAAGACTCCCAAGATTGGCTTGGCGTTGAAACTCGGCTGAGGGCCTGAAAATCCGGTGTTCACGGGAAACCGAGGTGATCGTTTGGCTCATCATGTTCGTAACTGGTTTGGGCATGGGTTTGGGTAATTGCAAAAACGCCCCCCATGTCCGCCCCGGAGCTTCATGCGCCAGACGACCGGTCCGCATCCACTCAAATCTCGCCAGCACCACACACTCCGCCCACCAGCACACCACACACTCCGCCGGCACCACATCTGCCGGCACCACGCACTCACACACTCTGTAACATGGAAAACAACACCCCCGCCTCCGCGGACAAAACCGATCCCGCCGCCGCCGCTCCCGCCGCCGCGTCCACCACTGCCGCGTCCGCCGCCGCCGCCGGACAAACCGCCGCGCCGGCGAACGCCGCCGCCCCCGCCGCCCAATCCCCCGCCGCCGCCGCCGCTCCGCAAAAGCCGCAGAAGCCCGACAACACCGTCCCGGTCGAAGGCATCCTCGACGTGGAAACCCACAAAGGCGGCAACGGCCAGCTCCTCGACCTCGCCCGCTTCGGCAAACGCCGCCCCACCGACGTCTTCGTCCCCAAGGACCTCATCCGCCGCTTCAAACTCCGCGCCGGCTCCCTCATCTCCGGCACCGCCTACCCCGCCGAGGGGAAATTCCCCAACCCCAAGATGCGCTTCATCGAAAAAGTGGACGGCCTCGACATCGACGAACGCCGCCGCAAACCCGAATTCACCACCCTCACGACCGTCTCGCCCGACAAACACCTGCGCATGGAAACGCGGGACGGCCGCATGACCACCCGCGCCGTGGACCTCTTCTGCCCCGTCGGCAAAGGCACCCGCGGCCTCATCGTCGCGCCGCCGCGCACCGGCAAGACCACGCTGCTGCGCGACATGGCCCTCGGCGTCCTCGAAAACAACCCCGAATGCCACGTCATGATCCTCCTGGTGGACGAGCGCCCCGAGGAAGTGACCGATTTCAAACGCTCCGTCCCCGCCGAAATCTGGGCCTCCTCCAACGACGAACAGCTCGAAAACCACATCCGCGTCGCCGACATCTGCATCGAACGCGCCCGGCGCCTCGTCGAGACCGGCCGGGACGTCGTCCTCTTCCTCGACTCCATCACCCGCCTCGCCAGCGCGCACAACAACGCCCGCAGCGGCGGCAAAACCATGTCCGGCGGCATTGATTCCCGCGCCATGGAAAAACCCCGCCAGCTCTTCGCCGCCGCCCGCAACACCGAGGAGGCCGGCTCGCTCACCATCGTGGCCTCCGTGCTCATCGAGACGGGCAGCCGCATGGACGACATCATCTTCCAGGAGTTCAAAGGCACCGGCAACATGGAGCTCGTCCTCGACCGCAAATGCGCCGAGATGCGCCTCTGGCCCGCCATCAACATCGCCAGCTCCGGCACCCGCCGCGAGGAACTGCTGATCGACGCGAAAAGCCTGGAAGGAATCCATTTCTTCCGCCGCGCCCTCGTCCAGCAACGCATCGAGGAGGCGACCGAGACCATGATCGCCCGCCTCTCGAAGACGAAGACCAACGAGGAGTTCTTGAAACTCATCGCGAGATGAGCGGCCCGAAGCGGCCCGGGAATCTTTTAAGGCCTTGAGGCGCTGCAAGGCGGCCGCGCCGGTCAGCACAGCATCAGGATAAACGACCGGTGGCGCGTCTGCTTCTTCTGGGACGGGGCGCACGCCCGCGCCGTCGAAATCACCGACTGCCACTGAAACGAAAGGAAAACCAACATGGCACACACCCACTTCCACCACCCCGGCATCCTGCTGCGCGACCTCTACCTTGAGGAGTCCGGCATCACCCAGGCGCAACTGGCGAAAGGCATCGGCCTGCCCGAAAGCCGCGTCAGCGAACTGTGCAACGGCAAGCGCGACATCACCGCCGACCTCGCCCTGCGCCTCGGCAAGTTCTTCGGCATAGACCCGCGCTGCTTCACCAATGCGCAGACGCACTACGACCTTGAGGAGGCGAAGGCCGCGCAAAAAGCCGCCCATGTCGTCATCCGCCCCTTCAAGCCCC
>JAITDF010000658.1 GCA_031282705.1 Opitutaceae bacterium
GGCGAGAACTCGCCGCACTCCAAAACACACCGGCCGCAGCCCCCTTGATTTTCGCCCGCCTTTGATGTCCTCCACCGCTTATGCCGCCCCCTTTTATGGAGTGCGGCGACCTGTCCACAAGGTGATCCGGAAGTTTTGTATTCATTATGGCTCTCGACTGGCATCGAGAGCTTTTGGAGTTTTGCCAAAAGACGCCTTGCCAAGTTCAACAGCTGCGCCTCCGCTGCCTTCGGCCTTCATCTCAAGGAGCCCGGGTTCCGCTTCAATCACAGCAACGAAAACCTCTTCCCCTTGCGCAAAAATATCCTCAGAAATTGTCATCAATGCCAGTCAAGAGCTTGGGATAATGTAAGCCGCCGCCATTCGCATGAGCCACACCATCAACCCGCCGCCCCCGCCTCCGCCGCCGGTGCCCGCCAGATTCTTCGACGGACGCACCCCGCGCGCCGCCGGGGTCTTCCTCCGCTTCGCGTCGGACGGCACCCTGCTCGTGCTCGCCGCCGCCCCAAAAGACCCGGACGCCCCGCCCGCGGAAACCGGGGCGGGCGGCACGCCGCTCCTGTGCATCCCGCGCGCCGGCGTCACCATCGACTCCCGCCTCGCCGGAGCGAACCGGTTTGTCCGTCTCCCAGGTGACGCGGTCTGCGAAGTCGCCGGCGAGCACACCACGCTCCTCGACACCGCCCTCGCCGCCTGGGATCGCCCCCAGGACGCCGTGACCGCCGCGGGCGCCGCCCCGGCCATCGGAAATTTCACCTCCCGCCGCCTCTTTCTGCACCGCCTCGAAAACAACTGGCGCCTCGCGCTCGCCGCCACCGCCCTGCTCGCCGCCGCCGCCGCCGCGCTCCTCTTCCACGGCATGCCCCGGGCCGCCCGCGCGCTCGCCTTCGCGCTCCCCGACGGCATCATGAACCTCATCGGCAGCCACACCCTCGAAACCCTCGACCGCATCGCCTTCGAACCCTCCGAAATCCCCTCCGACCGCCAGCGCCAGCTCCACGAACGTTTCGACGCCTTCCTCCGCGCCATCGCCACCGCGCCATCCCGCGTCGGGCCATCCCGCCCCGTGCCCTCCGCCACCGCGCCATCCGGCGTCGGTGGCATCGCCACCGCCAGCGCCAGCGTCGTCGCCTCCAGCGTCGCCGCCGGCGGCAGCGCTGGCGGGAGCGGTGCCCGACGCATCGTCTTCCGCTCCGCCCCGCGCATCGGAGCCAACGCCTTCGCGCTCCCCTCCGGCGACATCGTGCTCACCGACGACCTCGTCCACCTCGCCGCCGGCGACGACGAACTCCTCGCCGTGCTCGCCCACGAATGCGGCCACGTCGAGGCCCGCCACGCCGTCCGTTCCGTCATCCAAGCCTCGTTTCTCACGCTGCTCATCAGTTTCGCCGCCGGCGATGTCACCGCCGCCACCACCATCGGCGGCGCGCTCCCCGCCTTTTTGCTGGAAAACCGCTTCTCGCGCGACTTCGAGCGCGAAGCCGACGCCATCGCCGTGCGCCACCTGAAAACCACCGGCCTCTCCCCGCTCCTCCTCGGCGACATCCTCGCCCGCCTCGAAACCGCCGCCGCCGCCAGCGCCGCCGCCGCCAGCGACACCGACGATTCCACCGACACTGCCGACGGCGACGCCGGCAACAATGCCACCGTCACCAGCGGCACCGCCGCCGCGCCCGCCCGCTCCGCGTGGACGGCCTACCTCGGCACGCACCCGGACACCGGGGAACGCATCCGCGCCATCCGCGAAGCCGCCGCCGTGCCATGAACCGGACCGCCCTTCCCCCGCCCGAACCTCCAACCGATTCCAACCTGCTATCAAAATTGCGCCGATAACCCAGTCCCAAGCAGCGATTCCTCTGACGAATTCCTTGTCGGCGGCGAACTTCGGGGCGCCTTCGGCGAGGCGCGCATCGACTTCTTGCATCGAGTTGCAAACACGTCCGGGGAAAAGCCATTCCCGCAGGCGCCCCCCAATGTTTTCGCACGGATTTAATTCTGGGCGGCAGGGCGGCAGCCGGAACAGGCGCATGTTCTCCGGCAGCTTCAATGCAAACCCCACCCTTGGAACCCGGCGCAAAGCCGTCCGGGCCCGGGCTCAATCGAGCTTGAAGGCGGTATGCACAAGACGGGCGGCCTCGTCGGAGCGGGTCTTGTCGAGGACGACCGAGATTTTGATCTCGGAGGTGCTGATCATGTCGATGTTGATGCCGGCGTCGGCCAGCGTCTGGAAAAGCAGGGCGGCCACGCCGCTGTGCGTCTTCATGCCCACGCCGACCACGGAGAGCTTGGCCACGTTTTCGTGGATCGCCACATGCCCGCCGCCGATTTCCTCAAACACGGGCTCCAGCGTCTTCTGCGCCTTCTTCGAGTCGCCTTGCGGCACGGTGAAGGTGAGATTGGCGACGCCGTTGCGGCCCACGTTTTGCACGATCATGTCCACGATGATCGAGGCGTCGGCCAGGGCCTTGAAGACTTTCGCGGCCGAGCCGGGCTTGTCGGGGATGTTGCTTACGATGACCTTGGCCTGGTCTTTGTCCACGGCGACGCCGCGCACGACTACTTGTTCCATGGAGGAGATTTCTTCTTTCACGATGGTTCCCGGGTTGTGGTTGAAGGAGGAGCGGACTTCGAAAACGACGCCGAATTTTTTCGCAAACTCGACCGAGCGGCTTTGCATGACTTTCGAGCCGGAGGAGGCGAGTTCGAGCATTTCATCGTAGGCGATCTCCTCGATTTTCCGGGCGGTCTTCACGATGCGCGGGTCGGCGGTATAGACGCCGTCCACGTCGGTGTAGATTTCGCATTTGTCCGCCTTGAGCGGCGCGGCGAGGGCGATGGCGGTGAGGTCGGAGCCGCCGCGGCCCAGGGTGGTCACCTGGCCGTCGGCGTTGATGCCTTGGAAGCCGGCGACGATGACGACTTTGCCGGCGTTGAGGGAGGCTTCGATGCGTTTTGGGTTGATGGTCTGGATTTTGGCGCGGGTGTGTCTGGTGTCGGTGAGGATGCCGGCTTGCGCGCCGGTGTAGCTGACCGCGTCCACGCCGAGTCCGTGGAGGGCCATCGCGGTGAGGGCGATGGTTTCCTGTTCGCCGATGGCGAGGAGCATGTCCATCTCGCGTTCGCTGGGGGTGTCGCACACGGCTTTGGCGCGGGCGATGAGTTCGTTGGTCACGCCGGCGCGGGCGGAGACCACCACGACGACCTGGTTGCCGTCGTCGTGGACGGCCTTGATGCGCTCGGCGACTTTTTTGATGCGTTCGACGTCACCGACAGAGGTGCCGCCGTATTTTTGGACAATGCGTGCCATGGGCAAAGGGTTTCGAGCAAAACAGGAAAAGCCGGGCGCGCCAGCGAAATTGCATGGCTGTAGGCGGGGAGGGGTGTGATTGCGAAAGGTGGCAGGAGTTAACAAGCCAGGGGGAAGAGTTCATCGAACTTGTTGCTGGCGGGTTGGACGCGCAAGTGCGACATCGCCTTGGCGTTGTCGGGCAGCCACCAGGAATGCAATTGGGAGGAATGCAATTGGGGACAGGTAAAATACGAACTCTCGTTTCAACTGCGGAATTTGGGTTGATGTTACGCAGCCGGGGGTTTGTGTCCCATCAATTTGTTAACCAAAAGAATACGCGGGAAGAAGATGGAAATGCCAAGATGACGGGCCGCAAAAGGGCGCAAAAAGCGCAAAACCTGCATCATGCCATTTCCGAACGTGGCCCGGCCCTTTGCGTCGCTGCGCGAGGCAAGGATGCTGAAGGGAGTTTCTTGCAAAAACCATCCGCCTCCCGCCATCCGCTACTGGTCGAGGCGGACGTTGTAGCGGGCGAGGGAGGTGGCTTCCAGGCGCGCGAGGTCGGCGAGGGCGTTGCGGAGGCTCAGGCGGGCTTGCAATTCGCGCACACGGGCTTCGTTGAGGTCGTCCACAAAATCAAGCACGAGGCGGAAGGTGCTTTTGCCGGCGTCGAACAGGCCTTTTTGGAGTTCGTATTGCTTTTCGCTGAGCTGGGTGGCGAGCGTGGTGATGCGCACGCCTTCCTCGCTGGTTTGCACGGCGCGCACGGCGGTGCGCACGGAGACGAGGATGTTCTGGTCAACCTGCCGGAGGCGGATTTTTTCGCGGTCGAGGTTGTTCATGGCCTGGCGCCAGGCGGCTTTTTCGGCGCGGCGGCCCCAGGGGAGGGAGAAGGTGGCGTCAACGCCCCAGTTGTAGTTGTGGCCGTTGAGGGCGCGTTCGTAGGCGCGGAGGGTGTCGGCGTCGGGCGCGCCGATGCCGAGGGCGGCGCCGATTTCGAGCGTGGGGAGCTGGTTGCGTTTCGCGAGCCGGGCGTCGATTTCGTATTGGCGGATGGCGTATTGGGCGGAGGCGTATTCGGGGGTGTTGTCGAGGGCGAGTTTGTAGGAGCGGTCGAAGGAGACGTCGGGCGCGCCGATGTCGTCGATGGCGAGGGGGCCGATGGTGGCGGCAAATTCAAAGGGGTTGATGAGGGCGAGGAGGTTGTCCTCGGCGTCGTGGAGGGATTTTTCGGCGACGAGGAGGTCGTTGCGGGCGTTGGCGACGCCGACTTCGGCCTGGAGGACGTCGAGGTCGGTGGCGACGCCGGCGGCGCGGCGGGCGCGGTTTTCGTCGAGGAGGCGCTGGGAGAGGTCGAGGCTGAAGCGGCGGACTTCGAGTTGGGCGCGGTAGTAGGCGAGGTTGTAGTAGGCGGATTCGACGGAGCGGATGATGACGAGCACGGAGGCGCGGAGGTCTTCGTTGGCGCGGGAGATGCCGAGGTGCGCGCGGTCGATGGCGGCGCGGTTCACGGCGGCGCCGAAGTTTTTCAGGACGGGCTGGCGCACGGAGAAGACGAGGTCGCTGTCATAGACGCCGTTGTAGGCGGTGTTGCGGGCGGTGCTGTTGCGGTTGACGCCGGTGGAGAGCTGGAGGGTGGCGCCGGTGATGATTTTTTGCGCGGCGGCGGCGGTGACTTCGATGTTGTTGCCGGTGGTCTCGTTCCAGCCGCCGGTGCCGGGGCGGTAATCGGTCTCGGCGTAGGTTTTGCCGATGGTGGCGCGGAGGGTGGGGTCGTATTCGGCCTTGGTGATTTCGAGTGCGTCCTTGGAGGACTCGGTGGTGTGGCGCTGGATGCGCAGGTCGAAGTTTTTGTCGAGCGCCATGGCGACGCATTGGTCGAGCGTGAGCGGGGGGAGCGAGGGGTCAACGGCGGGCGCGGGCGAGGGGATGTTGGACAGCGAGAGCGAGGATTGCGGGGGGAGGGGGGCGGAGGTTTTCCCGGCGTCCACGGCGGCGGAGGGGGGGGCGGCGGGGGCGGGGGCTTGGGCTTGGGCGTGGGGCGTGGCGGCGCAGGCGGCGGCGAGGAGGAGCGTGGCGAGTCGGTGGTGCATGGATTTTTTTGGATGTGTCTGGAAAGCGCGGTGGCGGGCGGTGGCGGGCTTTGCGGGCACGAGGATGGCGGCGTGGTGAATGGTGAGCAGGGTTGGCGGTGGCCAGGGTTGGTGGTTGCGGCAGGTTTTATGGTGATACGGCGTTCGCCCGCATTTCACTCGGGAAAACGTGGCG
>JAITDF010000686.1 GCA_031282705.1 Opitutaceae bacterium
AAAACAAAGGTCGGCACCGGCGGTTGTTATCTTGCGGAGATTACAAAACACATCGGACAAGTCGCTGAAATAAGCCGCCACCATGGTGTGATAGGTTTTTTTGCCGCCCTTGGTGAGGCGAATTTTGGCGAGTCTTTCGCAGACGGCGGACAGTTCGCCGCGAATAGGCGCAAGACGCGAGGCGGAAAGAAGGGTTTCGAGTTTGAGCCGCTCCGCCGCCGCGTGCTGGGAGCACGAGCGCATGAGGCGCACGCGAACCGCGGCCTGAAGGTCGGACCAGCCGGCGATGTCTTTCCAAAATGTCATTTCGATGCGCGTGGCGTCGGCGTAATCATAATTATTGGGGTAGGGCGGCGAGGTGATGACCGTATCGTAAAGCACAGGCGCAGTACCGGCGCTGACGCGGTCGGAATTAGTGTTTGTCGGAAACGGCTGGCGCGAGTCGTGCGGGATGACGGTGGATTTTTTTTGCCAGCTTTCCAGCGCGCAAAAACGCCTGTCCTCAATCATGCGGTCAACGGCCTCGTCCAGCGCGGCGAAGGGTTCCTTTTCGCGGCTTTTTGTTTTGGCCGGGAGCACGTATTGCCATTGCGCGGTGCCGGCGAAGCTGCACGCGCGCAATATGGATGTGATTGCGAGCCAGAGAAGGTTTGTGGTCTGGCGTGAATAATGAGCCGAGTTTTCCAATGTCTCGCGGGCGACGCGGAGGCGTTCAAGCGAATCCAGGTTTTGCGGCGTGTAAATGCGCCCCAGCAGCGGGTCGCCGGTTCTGTTTTCAACGGCTTGGAGACTTTGCGCGAGCACCTTGAGTTCGCGGGCGGCGCCGGCGAGTTCCGCGACGTCAAAGTCCCACGAGATTTTTGCCGAGGCGACGCGATGGACGAACGGATGCGATTCCGCGCCATCCGACGGGATGCCGAGCGCATCGGCGGCGAGCAGGGATGTGCCGGAGCCGGCGAACGGGTCGAACAGCCGGCGTGTTTTTTTCGCGAGCATCACGGACTCGACCCATTTGGCCGAGAAGCCGGCTGAATAACGGAACCAGCGGTGGACGGGCAGTTGGAGATTGTCGGTGAAGGTGCCGGTGCGGGCGTGCTTTTTGGCATTGTTGGACTTGGCCGCCGTTGCAGCGAGGAATGCGGCATCAAGCGCGCCAATGTTGTCTGCCGGGAACAGCGAATCGCAGTCATCCGCGATGGCACCACCATAGGCGACCGCCGGCTCGGCGACAACGGGTGCGCCGTCCCAATCGGTTTTGCCTGCGAGGGTTTTCTGTTTCGCCCTAGACATCGAGATACTGCACGTTGAGGGCGTTGTCCTCGATGAACTGGCGGCGGGGGGGGACGTCGTCGCCCATCAGGAGGGTGAAGAGCGCGTCGGCTTTGGCGGCGTCGGCGATGTTCACTTTCAACAGGCGGCGTTTCTCCGGGTCCATCGTCGTCTCGAAGAGCTGGTCGGCGTTCATTTCGCCGAGGCCTTTGTAGCGCTGGATGGTCAGGCCTTTGCGGCCGAGGGCGCGGATGTGCGCGACGATGTCGAGCGGGGAGCGGAGTTCCGTCCGGGTCTCGCTTTTCTGGCCGGCGTTTTCGGTGACGAGGTAGCGGGGCTCTTCGGTCTGGCTGAAGCGGTTGATGTCGAGGCCGACGGCGGCGATGGCGCGGAGGAGCTTGGACATTTCCGTGGATTCGAAGATTTCGTGGATGGTGATGCGCCGCGCGGGGCCGGCGGCGGCTTTGTCCTTGGGTTGCTCGGGTTGCTCGAAGAGGTCGGCGTCGAGGCCGTTTTGCTGGACGAAGGCGGCGCGGGCGTGCTCGTCGGCGAGGAATTCGTGCGACTCCTTGTTGCCTTCGCGGATGCGGGCGATGTAGCGGGGGAGCGCGAGGGTTTCCTTGTGGTGGCGGTCGAGGTAGCCGGCGAGCGGGGCGCCGTGGCGGGTGACGCCGGCGCCGAGTTTTTCGAGCGAGGAGAGGTTTTCGACGATTTTGTCGATTTGCGCGGGGTCGAAGTTCAGGCCGTCGCGGACGCGGGTGAGGATGACGTCTTCGCTGCCGAGTTCGAGGAGGATGCGGTTCATCTGCTCGTCGTTGTCCACGTATTGTTCGCGTTTTTTGCGCTTGATGCGGTAGAGCGGGGGCTGGGCGATGTAAACGTAGCCGGCGTCGAAGAGGCCGCGCATCTGGCGGTAGAAGAAGGTGAGGAGGAGGGTGCGGATGTGGGAGCCGTCCACGTCGGCATCGGTCATGATGATGACTTTGTGGTAGCGGGCTTTTTCGATGTTGAAGCCGCCGACGTTGTCGTCGCCTTCGCCGATGCCGGTGCCGAAGGCGGTGATGAGGGTGCGGATTTCGGCGTTGCCGAGGACTTTGTCGAGGCGGGCTTTTTCGACGTTGAGGACTTTGCCGCGGAGGGGGAGGATGGCCTGGCGGCGGCGGTCGCGGCCTTGCTTGGCGGAGCCGCCGGCTGAGTCGCCTTCGACGATGAAGATTTCGGATTCGGCGGGGTCGCGCGAGGAGCAGTCGGCGAGTTTGCCGGGGAGGCCGCCGCCGGAGAGTGCGCCTTTGCGGACGGTTTCGCGGGCTTTGCGGGCGGCTTCGCGGGCGCGGGCGGCGTTGAGGATTTTGTCGATGATGCGTTTGGCGACGGGGATGTTGGCCTCGAAGAAGAACTTCAGTTTTTCGCCGACGATTCTTTGCACGATGCCGTCCACTTCGCCGTTGGAGAGTTTGGTCTTGGTCTGGCCTTCGAAGCGGGGTTCGGGGACTTTCACGGAGATGACGGCGGTGAGGCCTTCGCGGCAGTCGTCGCCGTTGATGGCGGGGTCTTTTTCCTTAACGAGGTTGTTGGTTTTCGCGAAGTTGTTGATGACGCGGGTGAGGGCGGTGCGGAAGCCGCTGAGGTGGGTGCCGCCTTCGATGTTGAAGATGGAGTTGGCGTAGGCGAAGATTTGTTCGTTGTAGCTGTCGTTGTATTGCATGGCGACATCGACGGAGACGGGGGGTTTGGAGGGGTCGTCGGCGTCGGGGACGGTGTCGGTGAAGGTGACGGGTTTGTCGTGGACGGGGGTTTTGTTGGTGTTGAGGTAGCGGACGAATTCGGTGATGCCGTCCTTGAAGTAGAAGGCGTCGGATTTCTGGGAGCGTTCGTCGTCGAGTTCGATGCGGATGCCGGGGTTGAGGAAGGCGAGTTCGCGGAGGCGTTTGGCGAGGATTTCGTATTGGAATTCGCGCGTGGTGAGGAAGATTTCGGGGTCGGGTTTGAAGGTGATTTTCGTGCCGGTCTTCTTGGTGTCGCCGACAATGGTCATTTTTTGCGTGGTGAGGCCCTGGGCGAAGCGCATCTGGTAAACCTTGCCGTCGCGGCGCACCTCGGCCTCGAACCATTCGGAGACGGCGTTGACGCATTTGGCGCCGACGCCGTGGAGGCCGCCGGAGACCTGGTAGGCGCCTTTGCCGAATTTGCCGCCGGCGTGGAGGTTGGTGAGCACGAGTTCGAGGGCGGGGATGCCGTATTTGGGGTGGATGTCCACGGGGATGCCGCGGCCGTCGTCCTCGACGGAGCAGGAGCCGTCGAGGTGGATGGTGACTTTCACGGCGGAGGCGAAGCCGGCGAGGGCTTCGTCGATGGAGTTGTCCACGACCTCGAAGACGCAGTGGTGGAGGCCGCGTTCGTTGGTGTCGCCGATATACATGTCGGGGCGTTTGCGGACGCCTTCGAGGCCTTCGAGCTTCTCGATTTTGGAGGCGTCGTAGGTGTCGTTGAGGGAGCCGGGGCGGGCGGGGATCCGCGGGTCGTTCTGGTCGGGCATACGGGCTTGGAAAGGGATGGTGGTGTTGTAAAAATTAAAAGGGGAAATTGCATCCGAAAAGCGGGCGGCGGGCAATGGATTTCTGCGGAGAATTTGCGGGGGCGGGCGGCGGGCGGCGCGGCGGGCGGCGCGGCGCGGTAAAGGCGCGGTGAAGGCGCGGTAAAAGCGTCGTGACGGCCGGGGTGTTTCGGGCGGGAAACCTGACAAACACTGTTGCCCGGCGCGCAACATTTTGCCTGACTCGCGGGCGTGAAACTCTCGGTCAAAGTCGATTATGCCTGTCGCGTGCTCGCCCAACTCGCCCGCACCCACGATGGGGACGGGCTCGCGCACATCGAGGAACTCGCGAGGGCGGAGGACGTGCCCGCCAACTATCTCGTGCAAATCCTCGGTGAACTTCGCAACGGCGGGCTGATCACCAGCCGGCGCGGCAAGCAGGGTGGCTACGCGCTCGCCCGCCCGCCCGAATCCATCACGCTGCTCGACATCGTGCGCGTGATCGAGGGCGAGCTGCTGGAGCTCAATGCCTCGCCCGGCGGCCAGTCGGGCAAGCGCGTGCACCAGGTCTGGCGCGAGATCCGCGCCGCGCTCGAGGCCAAGGCCCGCGGCTACACGCTCGACAAGCTCATGCCCCGCCAGGCGGAGGGGATGTATTACATCTGAGCAATGGGCGGGCGGCGGCGGGGGGCGGGGATTCTCGATTCTCGATTTTCGATTGGGGAGCTTCCGCTCCCCACTGATGGGACGCGGCGGCCAGTTTTGGCAGGGCGGCCTCGCCGAGACCGCCGCGAACACCACGTGGCAAACGACGGCGGTCTCGGCGAGACCGCCCTGCCAAAACGGGCCGCCGCGTAACATCAGTGATTTCATGTTGTTTTTTGATTTTTCAAAGCGCCCAAAAGAAAAACGAAAACGAAAACGAGAAAGAGGAAAGATAAAGAATAAGGAGGAAAGACAACAAGGAGCCGGACACCCATGCCATTCACCTACCATCGCACCATCCATTTTTCTGATACAGACGCCGCCGGCGTGGTTTATTTCGCGAATTATCTTTCCATCTGCCACGAAGCCTACGAGGAGGCGCTGGCGGCGGCGGGCGCGGACCTCGCGCGTTTTTTCTCCGACGGCGGCGTGCTCATTCCGGTTTCCCAAAGTTCCGCCGATTACCTGCGCCCGCTGGTGTGCGGCGACAAGGTGGCCGTGAGCGTGAAGCCGTCCGCGCTCGCGCCGGACAGCTTTGCGATCGACTACGAAGTGACGCGATTTGCCCGTGCCGGCGCGCCGTCCAAGCTGGCCGCGAAAGTGCGCACCCGGCACGTCTGCATCCGCGCGGCCGACCGGACGCGTCAACCCCTGCCCGATGCGATCGCGAACTGGGTGAGCGCGCGATGAACGGCATGAGTCCCACCGACCTCCCGCAACGCATCCCGCTTGCCACCAGGGTTGCCGACTGCATCCGCCGGCGCATCGAGTCCGGCGAGTGGCGCGAATGGCTGCCCGGCGAGCGGCGGCTCAGCGACTTGTTGCAAGTGAGCCGCCCCACCATCCGCGCCGCGACGCACCTGCTCGGCCGCGAGGGCTTGATCGACATCCGGTGCGGACGGCGCGCCCGCGTGCTCCCCGCCGCCGCCGGCGCGCGCACCCGCGCGAAAAAGACACGCCTCGTCGGCCTCGTCGCCCACGAGCCGATCGAGACGATGGGGCCGCTCTCCTTCCGCAGCATCGCCCGGCTGCGCGAGCACCTCTCCGCCCTCGGTTACGGCACGCTCACGCTGATCGTCGCCCAAACCGGGGGGCGCCGCCGCCTTGAGGCGTTCACGCGGGAAAACGACCTGTCCTGCTGCGTGCTCGTCTCCGTCGGCGAGGAAATCCAGCGCTGGTTCGCCGCGCGCGACCTGCCGGCGCTGGTGCTCGGCTCCCGCCACCCCGCGGTCAACCTGCCCTCGTTCGACGTTGACTACCGCGCCGCCTGCCGCCACGCCGCCGGCGTGCTGTTGCGCAACGGTCACGCCCGCATCGCCTTCCTCGTGCCAAACTCCGGCGCCGCCGGCGACCTCGCCAGCGAGCGCGGTTTCATCGAGGCGTTTGACCGGCTTCGCCACGCGGCGCCGCTGGTGGCGCGCCACAACGGCACCGCGCGCAACATCGCCGCCAGGCTCGACGCCCTCCTCGGCTCCGCCAGTCCGCCCACCGCGCTCGTGGTCGCGCGCCCCTGGCACGTGTTCGCCGTGATGGTGCACCTCCTCCGCCGCGGCGTCCCGGTGCCCGGCGGCCTCTCGCTCATCGCGCGCGACCACGACCTGCGCTTCGGGTTTGCGGAGCCGCCCGTCGCGCACTACCGGCTCAAGCCGGACAGCTTCGAGCGCCACCTCGCGCGGCTCATGACGCGGCTCATCAACTCCGGCGGCCTGCCGCGCGAGCCGCAACTGGTGTTCCCCGACTACTGCGCCGGCGGCACCGTCGCCCCGCCTCCCGCCGCGTGAAAAACACCGCCGCCGCCGCCTTTTTTGTCAGTCGCCCGCCAGCCGGGCCGACCACACTTCGGGCGAGCGGCAGCCGGCGCTGCGCTCGCCGGTCGGCAGGATCCACGCGCCGCCCCACACCGTCGTGGCCACGCACGCGCGCGCCACGGGCATCACGCCGCCGGCGCGCCAGACGTTGGTTCGTGGCGAGAAAATTTGCACGCGCCGCGGCACCTGCCGGAACTCGCCCGGCGCGCCGCCCGCCCATGCCTCGTCGGCGCCGCCCAGCAGAAAAATGTCGCCGTTGTCCGCGACGGGCGCGGGCGAGGCGGCGGCCTGTGCCGCGCGCGGCAAGTCCGGCAGTTTTTCCCAGCCCGTCGCCGGCGAGTAACGGTAGGCGTCCGCCAAATGCACCAGCCGCGCGGCGCCGTTGGCGGCGAACTCGCGCGCGAGTCCGCTGAACAAATAAAACTCGTCCCCGCGCGCGGCGGCGACCGCCTGAAAACGCCCCGGCCCCGGCCAGGGCGCGAGCGTTTTCCAACCGGCGGCGACATCGGACAAATCAAGCGCGAAAAACGCGCGCACCGGCGCCGCGTCCGCGCCGGGCCGCTCCACGCCGCCCGCCACATACAACACGTTTCCCGCCCGCGCGCCCGCCGCCAGCGCCAGCGGCGCCGGCAGCGGCGGGCAACGCTCGATGACGATGCCGCCGCCCGCGTCAACACCGCCGGCATCACCACCATCACTGCCGCTGGCGGCGCCGCCCTGAAGACGGAGCAAAAAAACCTCCGCGTAATTCCGTTCCCCGTCGCCGCCGCCGGCGCACAGCACGCCGCGCGCGGTGGTCGCGGAGACGCCGCCGGCCAGCGGGCGCGGCAGTGCGCCGGCCACGCGCCATTGCGCCGCGCCCGGCGCAAGCGCGAACACGCGGTCGTGCCATTTTTTCCGCCCGCCCTCCCACAACGGCTCGTCGGGAAAATTCGCGCCGCCGGCCACAATCAGCGCGCCGCCGGACGTCCCGGCAAACGGCGTCGAAAACCCGCACGGGTCGGGCAGCGGCGGCAACTGCCGCCACGAGATCGCCGCGCGCGCCCCGCCGGAAACAAGCACAAGGACAACAAGCAAAATTTTTCGGGTCATTTTAGTCACTGATGTTACGCAGGAGAGTATTTTGGGTAGGGCGGTCTCGCCGAGACCGCCGGGAGCCACGAGTGACGAACGCGGCGGTCTCGGCGAGACCGCCCTGCCAAAATCTGCCGACTGCGTAACATCAGTTACACTCTGCCAAGCCGACGCTTATTTCCCGCCATGCCTTCCGCGCCCAAACCCACATCCCGCGCCTCCGCGTTTGTCTCGCACTCGGCGAAACTCGACACGGATTATCTCGTATTTGCCGAAACAATCGGCGCGGCCTCCTCCTCCCTCGCCACCACGCCGCTCCCCGTCGTCGTGGTCGTTGATGGCGATTACATGTTCGAACCGCTCGTCGCCGCGGCAAAGGCGCTTCACCGCGAAAACAAGATCCCGCCCGTGCTTCTCGCCGGCATCGGTTATGGAAAACCTTTCGGCAGTCCGCTCAACAAACGCGGGCGCGATTACACGACTTCCAAGGGCGGGGAGGAACCCGATAGCGGCGGCGCGCGGCGATTTTTCACCCACCTGACCGGACAACTCTGGTCCGAACTCGACCGCCGTCACCCGGTGGACAAAAACCGGCGCATCATCGCCGGACATTCGCTCGGCGGGCTTTTCGCGCTGCATGCGCTTTTTCAGCCAAAGCCTTTTTTCAACGCCGCCATCGTCGGTGCGCCCTCGCTGTGGTGGAACAATCATCGTTACCCCGGACAGCTCGCCCGGTTTCACAAAAGGCATCCGGCGTTTGCCGCGTCACTCGCCGCGCCCGCGCGCCTTTTTCTCGGCATCGGTGAAAATGACACCGGGTCGATGACCGGCGACTTCGCGCGTTTCGAGAAACAACTTGCCGGCACGCCTTTCGCGAATCTTGCGGTGCACGCGAAACGATTCCCGCGTCACGATCATTATGATTTGCCGCCGGTGTTGTTTCGCGCGGGGCTTGCCGCGTTGCTGGGATGTCCCTTATAAATCACTGATGTTACGCGGCAGCCAGTCTTTTTGCAGGCTTTTGGCAGGGCGGTCGCGCCGCGTCCGCCGGGTGCCCCCGTTGACGTACGACGGCGGGCTCGGCGAGTCCGCCCGAACACAAACAGCCGACTGCGTTACAACAGTTAATCATGTGAAAAGTTACA
>JAITDF010000024.1 GCA_031282705.1 Opitutaceae bacterium
TACCGCAGGTTTCCAAACCTGCTTAAAAACTCACGCCTGGCCGCGAACCCGCAATCAGGCATGAGCTTCGAAGCAGACTTGGAAGTCTGCGGTACGACGGAGCCGCGTAACATCAGTCAGTCAATCAAGCTCGAAGGTGAACTCGTCGTTTTTGTCCTTGCGCCAGGCGAGGTGGCGGGTGGCGGGGCTGATGGCAAAGAGCGGGGAGAAGGTTTTGACCTTCACCGTCTTGTTGTCGGGATAAAACTCCAGCCAGCGGAGCCAGCCGTCGCCGCCGTTGCCGCGCCAGCCGCCGCCGAGGGCCTGCGCGTTGAACAGCATCTGGTTCACGCGCCTGCCGGCGGCGTTCCGGTCAACGCGGAAGCCGATGTGCGAGTTGACTTTTTCCGGCGCGGCGATGTGGCCGCAAATCACGAGCTGGATGTTGCGCGAGGGTTTCACCAGTTTCTCCCAAATGGCCTCGCCGTCGTTCGCGCCGGGGAGTTTTTTGGCGGCGCCTTTCAGCCGGACGCTCTTTTTGGCGAGGTTGTGGAGATAGGCGTGGGTTAATATAATGACGGTGTGGTTTTCATACAGCGGGTCGCCGCAAAGTTGTCCGGCCCATTCGATGATTTCGTCGCGCGGGGCGTATTCGAGGGAAACGACCAGCAGTTTGCGCCCGCCGGGAGGCGTGAACTCGAAGGCGGCGTTTTCGAGCGAGGCGGCGCCGCGCGCGTTTTTGGCGGTGGCGACGATGTGCGGCAGGTTGAGCGGGTTTTTGTTGGCGGGAAAATATTCCGGGAACCCGGAGTCGCGGTTTTGCGCGTTGCCGGGATAATATCCGTAGTCATGGTTGCCGGTGCAGGTGACGTAGGGGAGCTTGTGGTCGAGCCGCCCGAAGGCGCGGGCGCAGGCGGCCCATTGCTCGGGGCTGGTCAGGGCGGGCCGGACGCCCAGGGGCGTCTCCTGAAGGTGCCGGTAGAGGCGCTCGTTGTCATTCACGAGGTCGCCGGAGAAGAGGGCAAACTGGATGTTGAGCGCCGGGATGTTTTCGACGACCCACGTGTTCATGATGTCGAGGAGGCCGTAATTGCGGTCGTAGCGAATGTAGGCCTGGATGTCGGGGAACAGGACGATTGACCACGAGTCCGGGTGGTCGAGCGCGGGCAGTTTGTAGTCGGCGGTCTCGGCCGGCAGGTCGCCCGTGGCGGAGGGCGACACGGGGACGGCGGGCAAACCGGCGGGCAGGCAGAACAGGAGGGCGGCGGCGAGGGCGGGCAATGATAACAAGGATGCGCGGATGAATTTCATGATAATGGGCGGTGGTTGAAAAATCCCGGGGATGGCTGCGGCCTCAAGATTCCCCCCAAAAAAATGCGCGTTCAAGCGTCTTTCCCCCGCTTTCCGGCTCCCCGGGAAATTTTTTCAAAAAACATGCCCGTTCGCGCATATTTTTGATTGTGCGGTGATTGATTTTCCCGCACTCAAAAAACGCCGGCAACCACCCGGCATCATGAAAAAACGACGTGAAGAGGATATTTTGAAGCATCTGGAAACCTGCGAATTTCTCTCGACCGAGCAGGCGATGAAACTGTTCGGCGGCAGCGCGGCGACGATCCGGAGGGCGTTTGTGCGGCTGGCGGGAAGCAACCTCGCGCGGCGCATCCACGGCGGCCTCGGCCGGCTGCCGCAGCAAGGCGGGGGCGACGCCCTCCCATTCGTCATGCGGGGGCGCTGGCTTGAAAACGAGAAGACGCGTCTGGCCGCGCGCGCGATGGAGTTTGTCCCGAAAGGCGGCGCGGTGTTCATCCACGGCGGCTCGACCACCCTGGGCCTCGCGCATCACATCAAAAGCGGCACCATCATCACCGACTCGGTCAACGTCAGCGGGGTGCTGATGCAGCGGTTCCCCTCCGGCGGCGGGCCGGAAGTCATTTTGCCGGGCGGCACGCTCGATTTGAAGGCGGACGCGCTCGTCGGCCCGCGCGCCGAGGCCGCCCTGCGGGAATACCGCGCCGACGCGGTGTTTTTCTCCACGCGCGGCATGGACGAGGAAGGGACGCTCGACACCACGGACACTCAGGTGGCGACCGCCCGCCTGATGATCCGCAACGCCGCCCTTCGCGTGATGCTCGCCGACCACAGCAAATTCCGCAAATTCGGCCTCACGCGGATGGTCGCCTGGGAGGAGGTGAGCATCCTGGTGACAAGCGATCACGCTGAAAACCGCCCCTGGTTCGAGATGATAAAAAAACACGGGGTGAAAGTGGTGCTCGTCTGAGAAAGCCGGCCCGGGCCTGAATAGGATTCCGCGCAGGCAACGGATGTTGCACGATATCGCGTGGAGATGCCGGGCGGTTTCCGCCGGAACCGCCCCGCGGAAGCGTCCGTTTTCGTCCATCGTCCATCGTTTATCGTCCGTCGTTCTTCTTTCGTCTTTCGTCTTTCGTCTTTCGTCTTTCGTCTTTCGTCAGGTGTGGGCCGGGGAAAAGAGGAAAGAGAAAAAGGAAAGAGAAAGAGGAACGATAAACGATAAACGATGGACGATGGACGAAAATGGACGCTTCCGCGTAACATCAGACCATAAATTAACCACCGCCAATTTCCACTAACAACCAGAACCTTGGCGGACACCCGTGTCCTGTTTGCAGTATTGGAACTGATGTTACGCGGAAGAAGCAGACTTGGAAGTCTGCGGTACGTTCAGACCGCCGGCGCGGAAGCGCCATGTACCGCAGGTTTCCAAACCTGCTTCCGGGCCGAAGGCCCGCAAAAAGCCCGTAACCAAGTGTGAGCTTCCAAGCAGACTTGGAAGTCTGCGGTACGTCAGAACCGCGTAACATCAGATTGGAAGTATAAGAGGGAGCCTCTGAAAATTCGGTTTTCAACCGCGAAAGAACCAAAACGAAAAAACCGGGGCCGTCGATGGCCCCGGTTTCGCAAAGTCAGCCTGGCCGGCTGGACTGGGTTTAGTAGTTCGGACGGTTTTCGCGGTCGCCGCGCCAGCCGCCGCCGCCACCACCGCGACGGTCGCCGCCGCGGAAACCTCCGCGGCCGCCGCCACCACCACCACCGCCGCCGCCGCCAAAGGAACGGCCGCCGCCTTCTTCTTTCGGGCGGGCTTCGTTGACGGTGAGGGCGCGGCCACCGAGTTCGGCGCCGTTCATTTTTTCAACCGCGAGCTTGGCTTCCTCCGGCGTGCCCATGGTCACAAACGCGAAACCGCGGGGGCGTCCGGTCATGCGATCCATGGCGACAAAAACATCGGTCACGGCGCCGTGTTGCTCGAAAGCAGCGCGGAGCTCTTCCTCTGTCGTTTTGAACGACATGTTGCCGACGTATAGTTTTGAGTTACCTGTCATGTTCTGAGTTCGTAGAGGAAGCGCGGCTGCCAGTCCGTTCCCGACCATCGGGTTTCGAAATCATCACTCGAACACTGCGCTCTCCTGACGACTCACCAGTTGCTGTCACCTATCGTTCTCTAACGAGAACCGCAGAGCCCATACACTTATGGCGCAAAAGCAAGGTGAATTTTGCAAGTCCTTGCAAACGCGCCCGGACACCGCCGGGGCGGATCGCTTAACTTGCTGCCATGAATAATGTTTTGCCATCACACCATCCTTCCTCTTTCTCTTTATCTTTCTCGTTCTCTCTCCAATCTTCCCGCCCCGCACCTGACGAAAGAAGAAAAATTTCTCCCATCTCTCCCATTTCTCTCATTTCTCCCATCCCCTTCCCCTTCTGACGAAAGAGGAAAGAGAAAGAATAAAGAGCTGGCGGGCCGCCCCGCGCCCGCGCCGCCGCCCCCCGGTCAAGGTGCGCCCAGAGAACCATGCTTTTCCCGTTGTTCCGCCGCGGCGGCGGAACCCATGCTGGGAGGCGTGATTCAAACTCATGACTGATGTTACGCGAAGGCGTCCGTTTTCGTCCGTCGTCCATCGTCCATCGTTCTCTTTCTTCTTTCTCTTTCTCTTTCCTCTTTCCCACCCCAGCCCACACCTGAGGAAAGACGAAAGAAGAAAGAAGAACGATAAACGATAAACAAATGGACGATGGACGAAAAACAGGCTTTTCCGCGTAACATCAGCTCATGATTCAAAACAAGCCTGCCTGAGCCCGCCCGTTTCGCCCGTTCCGTTGTTTGAACCGCCCCCCGCGCCGCCCGCCGGTTCCCACGGCTTCAAAACAAAACCAACATCAAGACCAAAAACAAAAACCATTCCCTCATCCTCATGAATCTCATCCTCATGAATCTCATCCTTATGAACCTCGTCCTCATGAAAAAACTCCCCGCCCTTTTCGCGCCGCTGCTGTTTTTAATCCCCGCGTTTGCGCGCGCCGCCGTGCGCCTGCCCGCGATCATTTCCGAGCACATGGTCCTTCAGGCCGGCGTCGATGTCCCCGTCTGGGGCTGGGCCGGGCCGGGCGAGACCGTCACGGTTTCCTTCGCCGGGCAGACCGTCTCCGCCAGGGCCGCGGACGATGGCGCGTGGCGCGTCAGCCTGGCCCCGCTCAAGGCCTCCGCCGCCCCGCAAACCCTCGCCGTGCGCGGCTCCGCCGGCGGCGCCGCCGCGCTGGAAGTCGCCGACGTGCTCGTCGGCGAAGTGTGGCTCGGCTCCGGCCAGTCCAACATGGCCATGCAGATGAAGGGCCTGCACGGCCAGGTGGACGACGCCGACGCGGAAATCGCCGCCGCCGCCCACCCCGGCCTGCGCATGTTCGTGCACGACGAGGAGCATGTGTATGGCATATACAAACTCGATGTCCCGCCGGACAAGCCCGCCGCCGACCGCCCCGGACGCTGGATCGTCTGCTCGCCGGGGACGGCGGCGAAATTTTCCGCCATCGGATATTATTTCGGGCGCGAAATCCAGCGCGCGCTCGGCGGCGTGCCGTTCGGCTTTATAAACACCGCCGTCGGCGGCACGCCCATCTCGGCGTGGACCAGCCTGCCCGCGCAGGAAAAGGAGCCGGGCCTGAAACCCTCCTTCGACTGGAACGCCCGGCAGCTCAAACCCGGCTACGACCCCGCCGCCGCGCAAAAGGAGGCCGACGACGCCAAGCGCGCCTGGCTCCTCCTCCGCAAGGCCGCGACCGCCGCCGGCAAGCCCGCGCCCAAGGCCCCGCCGCCGTTCAAAAACCTCGCCGTCATGTATAAAAACGGCGGCCTGTTCAACGGCATGGTCGCCCCCGTGATTCCCGCCGCCATCCGCGGCGTCCTCTGGTATCAGGGCGAGCGCGACGCCCTGTATCAAACCGCCGGATACTACGGCCTCCAGATGGAGACGCTCATCAAGGACTGGCGCGCGCAGTGGGGCCGTGACCTGTGGTTCCTCTGGGTGCAGCTTCCCGACGCCCGCGCCCCCCAGAAACTCCCCAGTGAACCCAAGGGCTGGGGCGTGCTCCTCCGCGAGCAGCAGGCGCGCGCGCTCCGCCTGCCGAAAACCGGCATGGCCGTGACGCTCGGCCTCGGCGACGAGAAAAACGGCCACCCCACGAACAAAGCCGCCTTCGCCCGCCGCCTCGCGCTCATCGCGTTGCACGACGTGTATGCAAAACCGGTCAGGCACTGGATGGCCCCGGTGTATAAATCGGCGGTGTTTGAGCAAAACAAAGTCACCGTCGCCTTCGACCACGCCGACGGCCTCCACGCCAACGCCGCCGCCGCCAACGCCGCGACCGCCGCCGCCGCCGCTGATGCCGCCGGCGGCGGCGCCGAAATAAAGGGTTTCGCCATCGCCGGCGCCGACAAAAAATTCGTCTGGGCCGACGCCCGTGTCGAGGCCGGCGGCCGCGTCGTGCTCTCCTCGCCGCTCGTGCCCAAGCCCGCCGCCGTGCGCTACGCCTGGGCCCCCAACCCGCTCGGCAACCTCGCCAACGCCGCCGGCTTCCTCGCCGCCCCCTTCCGCACCGACGACTGGGAATAACCCCCCTTTTTTAATAACTGATGTTACGCAGTCGGCAGATTTTGGTAGGGCGGTCTCGCCCAGACCGCCATCGTTTGCCTCGTGGTGCTCGCGGCGGTCTCGGCGAGACCGCCCTGCCAAAATCTGCCGACCGCGTAACATCAG
>JAITDF010000075.1 GCA_031282705.1 Opitutaceae bacterium
CAACGCCGCCTGCAATTCGCGCCAGGCCGCGCCGGCGCCGGCGGAAAGGCATTTTCCGCCCGCGTAATCGCCGAGCATCGTCTCGGCGGAGGTGGTTTCCGGCGTGGTCTCCGGCGCGGTTTCCGGCGCGGTTTCCGGTGTGATTTTCGGAGCGGGCATTCGGACAATTTAAAACGCCCCCGCCGGCGGACAAGCGGTTTTTGAAAACGGCACGGATTATATCTTTGGCACTCCGACCCCGCCCTGCAAGAACCACGCCGGCTCCGGCAAAGCAGGGCAAGCACCCCGATTGCCAGACGGCGGCAAGATGCCGCCGCCGCCTTGGAAGCCGCGCTCTTTTTTCCCAGTGCCGGTGCCGGCGGTGGCGGCGGCGGCGGGCTGGGGCGGACGACGGCACTCGACGGCAGTCGACGGCAGTCGAGGGGGGGAACGGGGCGGGGCGGGGCGGCGAGATGCGGAGCGGGGTTATGTTTTGGGAACAGGGCGGACGCCCTTGCATTTTGGGTAGGCGGTGCAGCCCCAGAAATCGGCGCCGGCGTTGGGGCCGGTTCTGGCTTTGCGGCATTTCATCGGGGCGCCGCATTCGGGGCAGACGGGGGCGTCTTCCTGCCGGGCGCGGGTTTCGACGCGGGTGGCGGTGAGTTTTTCGCGGAAGCCGCCTTCTTTTTCAAAGGTGTTTCCTTGCGCGGCGAGTTGTCGCGCGAGCATGTGCAGGAGGCGGCGCAGGAGGATGAGCAGGGCGTTGGCGCGGGTGTCGGCGTCGGGGGAGTCGAGCCAGCGGGCGAATTTTTCCTGTTGGGCGAGAAGATGCGCGCAAGAGTCGTGGACGAGGTCGCCGGTGAAATCGGCGCGGTCGAGGCGGATGGCGAAGACGGCTTGGGCTTCGGGGGAGTTTTTGGGCCAGGGGAGTCTGCCGCGCTGGAGGAGCCAGTCCTCGTAGTCGCCTTGCAATTCCATGAGGGATGCGCGGGCGACATCGGTGAGTTTCATTTCGGTTTCCTTGGAGGTCGCGGAACGGGCGGAACCTTCGGCGATGTTGGCTTTGCCGGAGCGGGCGGCTTGGGTCATCTGGTCGAACTGGCGGCCGGTGGGGTCGAGTTCGCGGGTGAGGAATTTTTGGCAAAAGCGGCGCGTGGCGAATTGCACGATGCCGGCGAGCACCCAGGTGTCGAGGCGGCGGTAGCCGGCGGAGGGGTCGAATCGCATGTTGGGAGCGGTTTTTTTGGGGATTTTTTCGATGGCAATCGATTGCAGTCGATTAAAATCGATTGCAGTCGAAAAAAAACTGCCGGCGCCGAAATCGGCGCCGGCAGTGAATAGACGCGGGCGGCAGGCGGCTTGCGCGGGCGGGCGTCAGGCGGCGGCTTGCGGTGTGCTTCGCCACCCGGCACACGGGGCGCGTGGCGCGCCGGTGCCGGCTGTCAGCCGAGGCGCGCTTTTAGCGCGTCGCGCTGGGCGTTTAGTTCGGCGGGGAGTTTGGCACCGACTTTGGCGAAGAAAATCGCCTGGTCGGCGACTTCGGCTTTCCATTTGGCGGTGTCAACGGCCTGGAGTTCGTCGAAGGCGGCCTTGGTGAAGTCGGAGCCGGACCAGTCGAGGTCCTCATACGAGGGCTGGTAGCCGATGGGGGTCTCGACGGCCTTGGCGCAGTCGCAGCCGATGGCGCGGCCGACAATCCACTTGAGGACGCGGGCGTTTTCGCCGAAGCCGGGCCACATGAATTTGCCGGCGGCGTCCTTGCGGAACCAGTTCACGTGGAAGACGGCGGGCATCTTTTTGACTTTTCCGGCCATGTTGAGCCAGTGCTGGAAGTAGTCGCCGATGTGGTAGCCGCAGAAGGGCAGCATGGCCATCGGGTCGCGGCGGACTTTGCCGACGGTGCCGGCGGCGGCGGCGGTCATTTCGGAGCCCATCGTGGCGGCGATGTAAACGCCCTGCTTCCAGCTTTTCGCCTGATAGACGAGGGGCATGGTGTCGGGGCGGCGGCCGCCGAAGATGAAGGCGCTGATGGGCACGCCGGCGGGGTCTTCCCACGCGGGGTCGATGGTCGGGCACTGGGAGGCGGGCGCGGTGAAGCGGGAGTTGGCATGCGCGGCCTTGACGGGTTTGCCGTCGGGGCCGAGCTTGCCGGGCGTCCAGTCGTTGCCCTGCCAGTCGATGAGGTGCGCGGGGGGCTCGTCGGTCATGCCTTCCCACCACACGCCGCCGTCGTCGGTGAGGGCGACGTTGGTGAAGATGGTGTTTTTCGCGAGCGAGGCCATGGCGTTCGGGTTGGTCTTGACGGAGGTGCCGGGGGCGACGCCGAAGAAGCCGGCCTCGGGGTTGATGGCGCGGAGGACGCCGGCGGCGTCGGGTTTGATCCATGCGATGTCGTCGCCGACGGTCCAGACCTTCCAGCCTTTTTCGAGGAGGGCCGGTGGCGGGATGAGCATGGCGAAGTTGGTCTTGCCGCAGGCGGAGGGGAAGGCGGCGGAGACGTAGGTGCGGTCACCTTTCGGGCTTTCGACGCCGAGGATGAGCATGTGCTCGGCCATCCAGCCTTCGTCGCGCGCCATGTTGGAGGCGATGCGGAGGGCGAAGCATTTTTTGCCGAGGAGGGCGTTGCCGCCGTAGCCGGAGCCGTAGGACCAGATTTCGCGGGTCTCGGGGAAGTGGACGATGTATTTTTCCTTGTTGCAGGGCCAGATGACGTCCTTCTGGCCGGGCGCGAGGGGGGCGCCGACGGAGTGCATGCAGGGGACGAAGGGTTTTTCGTCCTTGTCGATTTCGGTGATCACGGCGGCGCCGATGCGGGCCATGATGCGCATGTTGACGACGACGTAGGCGGAGTCGGTGAGTTCGACGCCGATCTGGGCGATGGGGGAGCCGATGGGGCCCATGCTGTAGGGGAGGACATACAGGGTGCGCCCCTTCATGCAGCCTTTGAATAGGCCGGCGAGGCGGGCGCGCATGGCGACGGGGTCCTCCCAGTTGTTGGTCGGGCCGGCGTCGTCCTTGGACTTGGAGCAGATGAAGGTGCGCTCCTCTACGCGGGCGACGTCGCCGGCGTCGGAGCGGGCGTAGTGGCAGCCAGGCCAGAGTTTTTCGTTGAGTTTGATGAAGGTGCCGGCCTTCACGAGGGCGGCGCAGAGGGCGTCGTTTTCCTCCTGCGAGCCGTCCACCCAGTGGACGTTGGCGGGCTCGCAGAGGGCGACCATTTTTTCAACCCAGCTTAGGAGCTTCGGGTTTTTGCTGAGGGGGACGGAGGGATTTCTCTGGCTCATAGTTTTCTGTTTTATGGTTTCTGGTTCGTGCAGTGTGTCTGACGAAAGGTGTGTGTGGAAAAGGTGGGTGAAGGTGTGTGTGTCTGTGTGTGGTTGCCGGTTGAAATCTGCGGGTTCGCGCCCGGATTTCTCCGGGGGAATCGCCTAACTTGGCAAAGGTTTCATCGCGTTCCCAGTAAAAAAAAATGTGGATGCTGAAAGGGATGTGATTCAAAGCGATGGCACCCCCGCCCGCCGGAATCTTTCATCTTTATTCGTTCGCGTTTTCGTTCCTCGCTTATCGTTTCTCGTTTCTCGTTTGCCGTTCCTCTTTCGCTTTCGCTTTCCTCTTTCTCCCTGCTCGGGCCTGACGAAAGATGAAGATAGAGAGAAAGACGAAAGAGAACGATGAACGATAAGCGATGAACGATGAACGAATAAAGGGGCGGACGGAAAGACCTGCGGGCATGTTGACCTTGGGCAACAGGTGTCCATGGGTCTTTCCGCAAAAATCGTAATTGCGGCATCACTTCGGATGACTTTGCTGTCACCTTCGGAAAAGCACCTCCGCTGCCAAAAATTTAAGAACCGCCTCCCTTCACTCCATGGATTTCTTTCAAGCCCAGGACAACGCCCGCAAAAAATCCGGCCGCCTCGTCTTCCTCTACCTCGCGGCTGTCGTCGCGATCATCCTCTCCATCTACGCCGTCCTCATCCTCTCGCTGACCGGCGCCTCCGGCGGCGACCACCCTTGCCCGCCGGACGCGCCCTTCCTTGCCCGCTACTGGAACCCCCAACTCTTCCTCGGCACCGCCGGCATCACCGCCGCCGTCATCGCGCTCGGCAGCCTCTTCAAAATCATCTCGCTGCGCGGCGGCGGCGGAGTCGTCGCGAGGTCGGTCGGCGGCATCCTCGTCACGCCCAACACCACCGACCCGCAAAAACGCCGGCTCGTGAACGTCGTCGAGGAAATGGCCGTCGCCGCCGGCGTGCGCGTCCCCGAAATCTACATCCTCCCCGAGCAAGGCATCAACGCCTTCGCCGCCGGCTACTCGCCCGACGACGCCGCCGTGGCCGTCACCCAGGGCGCGCTCGACACCCTCACCCGCGACGAACTCCAGGGCGTCGTCGCGCACGAATTCAGCCACATCCTCAACGGCGACATGCGGCTCAACATCCGCCTCATCGGCCTGCTCTTCGGCATCTTCCTCCTCACCCTTATCGGACGTGTCGTCCTGCGCGCCGTCTCCTCCTCCGGCTCGCGCCGCTCCGGCGGCAAGAAAGGCGGCGGCATCGCCATCTTCCTCATCCTCGGCCTCGCGCTCATCCTCGTCGGCTACATTGGCGTTTTCTTCGGACGCATCATCCAGGCCGCCGTCTCGCGCCAGCGCGAATTTCTCGCCGACGCCTCCGCCGTGCAATTCACGCGCAATCCCGACGGCATCGCCGGCGCGCTCCGCAAGATCGGCGCGCGCGCCGCCGGCTCCCGCATCGCCAACGCGCACGCCACCGAGACCAGCCACATGTTTTTCGCCAGCGCGCTCCGCAGCTCCTTCGGCGGACTCTTCGCCACGCACCCGCCGCTCGCCGAGCGCATCAAGGCCATCGACCCCTCCTTCGACGGCGATTTTTCCGCCAAACCCAAACCGCCCGCCGGCACTGGAGCCGGCGCCGGCGAACCGCCCGTGCGCAACCCCGTCCGTTTCTCGCCTCTGCCGAACCCCTTCGGCGCGGCCCCGCCCATTCCCTCCTCCGCATTCCTCGCCTCGCTCGCTGTCGCTTCCGCGCCAAACCCCTCGCTTGGCGCCGCGACGCTCGAAGCCATTCCGCCCGCGCTCCGCGAGACCGCCCGCGACCCCGAACGCGTCCGCGCCCTTGTCCTCGCGCTCCTCCGCGACACCGCCGACGCCGCGGTCGCCGCGAAACAGCAAACGATCGCCGACCGCGTGCTCGCCACCACCGAACGCGCGACCTACGCCGCCGCGCTGCCGCCCGCCGCGGCCCTGCCCGCCCGCGCCCGCCTCCCGCTGCTCGACCTCGCGCTGCCCGCGCTCCGCGCGCTCCCGCCCGCGCAAATCGAATCCTTCCTCCAGGCCGTGGACGCGTTCATCGCCGCCGACGGCAGGACCAGCCTCGCCGAATTCGCGCTCCGCCGGGTCATCCAGCGCAACCTCCGCCCGCCCGAACGCAACCCGCGCCTTGCCACCGCCGCCGCGCCGCTCGCCGCCGAGATCAGCCTGCTCCTCAGCGCGATCGCCCACGCCGGCGCCGCCGTCCCCGAATCCGCCGTGCGCGCCTTCGCCGCCGGCGCGGGAAAATTCGACGGGACCGTCCGGCCAAAGCTCGCCCTCCAACCCGTCGGCAACGCCGACCCCGACGCCCTCATCCGCGCGCTCGACCGGCTCGACCACACCTCGCCCGCCGTCAAAAAAACGCTCCTCTCCGCGCTTGCCGCCGCCGCTGCCGCCGACGCCAGCATCGCCCCGTCCGAAATCGAAATCCTCCGCGCCACCGCCGCCGCCCTGAACTGCCCCGCCCCGCCCGTCCGGTGAAGCTGCCGCAGGCAAATAAAAACCGGTTTTCGTTTCCACCGATTGCGCGGATTATAATCCAGCTCGCGCTCTCCGTCTGGGTGGTGCCAAGTTACCCAATCGTGGCGGCAGTCGCAATTGCAGGATTCCACGAAGTTTTGTTTGGTTATGCTCCCTGCTCTTTGGAAGGTTGCCTGATTATTTTCGGCGCTATCATCGGTGGCCCCGCCATCTTCCTGTCAATCTTCGTCCGCACGCCCGCGCGTTGGCTAAGAAATTTGCTCATCATCGGTTTGATTGGCGGCTCCTGCGAAATGATCATGCTTCTATGCACCGGCGGTGTTTTTGGCCACGGTATCACGGCCACTATTTGCGTCGCATGGATAAACGGCGGCCCGTTGCTCGTCGCCATCTGGAACCTGTGGCGCCTGTGGAAAAACCCGCGGACCGGCACTGCGCCCGCAAAAGGCATTTTGTAACTGATGTTACGCAGTCGGCAGATTTTAGTAGGGCGGTCTCGCCGAGACCGCTGTCGTTTGCCTCGTGGTGCTCGCGGCGGGCTCGGCGAGACCGCCCTACCAAAACTGGCCGCCGCGTGACATCAGTTAATAAAACCAGCCGTTTATTTCGCGTCTTCTTGTGTTTTTTCGCGGTTAAAAACTGATTTTTAGAGATTCCCGCCGGGGGGAACCGGCATGACGCGCTATTGCGCCGCCGCCGCTTTCTTTTCCTTAAAGAACAGGAAGAAGATCACCACGATGACGGCGGCGAAGAGCGCGGGCCACAGCCAGATGTTATACCAGTCCTTCACGCCGCCCGCGGCGGTCCGGTCGTAGATGGCGGTGAGCTTCCCGAAGAGCTGCGCGCCTATGATCATGCCAAGGCCCTGCGTGATGAGCACAAAGAAACCTTGCGCCTGGCCGCGGATGGCCGCGGGCGAGGCCTTGTCCACGTAAATCTGGCCGGTGACGAAGAAGAAGTCGTAGCAGACGCCGTGCAGCGCCACGCCGATGAGCACCATCCATTTGACCTGGTCGGCGGCGGCGCCGGCAAACAGGCCGTAGCGCGCCACCCACGCGAGCATGCCGACGAGGAGCATTTTTTTCACGCCGAGCCGGACAAAGAGCAGCGGGATGATGAGCATGAAGAATATCTCGGAGACCTGGCCATACGACATGGTGGTTGTGGCGTCTTTGAGCCATCCGGTGGCCTCAACGTAATTGCGGGCTTGCGCGTAGTAGCCGGCGAGCGGGATGCAAATGAGCAGCGAGCAGAGGACGAAGATCAAATAACTGCGCTCCTTGAGGAGTTTGATGGCGTCGAGGCCGAGCAGTTTGCCGATGGAGACTTGCTGGCCGGCAAGCGGGGGGGTGGTGTGCGGAAGGAAGAAACTGTAGATGCCGAGGAGCGTGGAGGCGCCGGCGACGACATAAAACTGGCCGATGTCAGCGTCGCCTTGGGGAAGGCCGCCCCAGATTGATTTCAGAAATTCCCCGGGGAGCCCACTGATGACGAAGGCCGCGACGATCCAGCCGATGGTGCCGAGCACGCGGATGATCGGGAACACTTTCTCGGGGTTGGTGATGTGCTGGAGGGCGACGGTGCTGCTCAGGCCGAGCGTGGGCATGTAGCAGAGCGCGTGGCCGAGGAGCAGGAGGATGAGCGGGTGAAGGATGTTCTTGGGCGTGTCGGGCGGGACGTGCGGCATCACCAGCGGGATGGCGAGCATGAAGGCGGCGCCGAGCAGGTGCATGACGCCGAGGACGCGCTGCGAGGGGAAAAAGCGGTCGGCCACCATGCCGAGGAACAGCGGCGAGACAATCGCCCCGATGGGGCAGAGGGTGAAGACGAGCGCGGTAAGGTCGCCGAGCTTGGCGGCGTTGAGCCAGCCGGTGACGGGGACATACCATGCGCCCCAGATGAAGAACTGGAGAAACATCATCGCGGAGAGCGCGGTGACGGTGGAGGGAGGTGTTTTTTGAGTAGTCATGGAGGGAAAGTCAAAGGGTGTTGCGTCCTGAAAACAGCGGCGGAACACGCGGGTTGCAAGGGTTTTTATAAGTCATGTTTTACACGGAGGCGCGGCGAGCCAAGCAGGGCAAGCGGGGCGCCTGCCTGACGGGAGCGGGATGCTTCCGCCATTTTGGGGCGGCGCGCTTTGCGCGCCGTCAGGCAAGCGGGGCGCAATCCTCCGGTTTGTCGCCACGGCACGCGACCCGTCCCCGCCGGGTCAAAGGTTTTCCCGCATCCACTCGATGGCGGCGTCCTGGGTGGCGGTGGTCAGGCGGGCATAGTCGTCGGGCTCCTGCAAGGCGGGCAGGTCGGCGGCGCGGTGTTTTTCGCCCGCGCGGCGGGCGCGGACGACGGCGGCGCGCACAGCGTCGGGCGAAGCATCGCGGTCGCGGAGCGGTTGCACGACGAGCACGGGACGCGGGGCGATGAGCGCGAGCAGGTCCTCGTAATCGTAAGGCAGGCGCGCCTCCTCGCCCGCAAACAGGCCCAGCCGCGGCAGCAGACCGTGCTGGTGGCTGTAGCGCGTCGCGCCGCTCAAGCCGCGCGCGGGCGTGTCGGCGCGCATGGGCGTGAAACCGCAGATGGAGACGACGCCGGCGATGCGCGCGTCGAGCGCCGCCGCATACAGGCCGACCGTGCCGCCAAGCGTGTAGCCGAAGACGGAAATGTTTTTCGCATCCACGAGCTCCTCCCTCTCGAGCGCATCGACGGCGGCGCGCGCATCCTCGACCATCCTGCCGAGGCGCGACCAGCGCGGGTGGCGGTCGTAAAACGGCGCGGCCTCGGCGTGGCGCGTGCCGTAGCCGGTCTGGTCATACGCGAACACGGCGAAGCCCGCCCTCACGAGCGCGAGGATCGGATGCAGGTCGCGCCGGTAAACCCACATGTAGCCGAGCGGGTGGTGGAAACCGTGCAGCCAGATGACGGTTTTGAGTTTTGCCCCGGCGGGCGCCCCGGCGGGATGGTAGAGATCGCCGGTGATGTTTTCCCCGAAACGGATGCGGCGCGAGGCGACCGCGTTTTTCTCCGGCTCAAGCCAGCCGTATTCCTGCCCGCCGGCGGCGATGACCCACGCGGGCACGTCGGGCGCGAGCTGGCCGGGGTTTCCCTCGCGACCCTGCGCGACGACGGTCGGGCCGGGCGGCGGCGGGCGGCGCGACAGGGCCAAGCCCCCGGCGGGCGCGGGCGGCGGCGGCGGCGGTGGGGCTTCGCCGAGCATCCACCCGACGGCGCGGCGCACCGCGGACGCGTCGAAAGCCGCCGCCGCGGGTGCCGGCGACGGCGGCGCCGCCGCTGCCGGCGTTTCCGCGGGCGCCGCCGCCGTTTCCACGGCACCGCGGGGCGGGAATTGCGCGGGGTCGATTTTCTCGCCCGTGGCCGCGCGCCATTTTTCAAAATCCCACGGGAAGACGCAGGTGTTCACCCATCTCTTCGGCGTGCGGCCGAACTGCCAGTCGAGCCAGTCGATGCAGGCGGCGGGGTCGTTGGCGCCGTGGAAGCCGGGCACCGGCAGCAGGCCCAGCCGGCCGGGCCGGCCGAGGCGTTCGTAAACCGCCTGCGCCGACGCGTGCGCCTGCTCGATGGCCCAGCCGTTGGCGACCTGGTCGTTCAGGCCCCACTGGCTCAGCACGGCGCGCGGCGCGATGAGCGCGAGCAGGAGGTTGGCATCGACGGGCAGGCGGTCCTCGCGGCCCGAGAAAAACCGCAGGCGCGGCGAAAACCACGAAGGAAACATGCGCGTGGTGCTCTCGACGCCCTCGCCGCCGCCGCGCTCGCTCGCGAGCCGCCACGGCAGCAACCCGCCCACGCCCGTGCTGCCCGCGACGAGCGCCGCGATGCGCGGGTCGAGCGCGGCGGCGATGGCCGCCATCTTGCCATCGCGCGAATAGCCGAAGATCGCCACGCGCCCCATGTCCGCCCGCGGCTCGGTTTCCAGATAATCGAGCACGACCTGCGCCAGCCACGCCCGGCGGGGCAGCGTCGCGAAATCGTAATCGGGATAAAGCTCCCGCAACGCCGCGGCGTCGTCCATGCGGTCGTTGCCCGCGAAACCCGCCGAAATGTAGCCGCGCCGCACGAGCAGCTGCGACCAGCCCGCGAGATTCGGGCTGATGAGCACGGGGAATTTGCCCGCCGCGCCGCCGCCATCCGCCGCCACGTCGCCACCCGCCGCCGCCGCCGCGCCGCCGCCGGTGGCCGCCGCGCCGCCGGGGGCGTCGGGAATCACAAGCCGGATGCGCACGCTGCCCCTGCCCTGCGGGCCGAACTCGACGCGGACATTGCGCGTGGTGCAGCCGCCGGCGCGCGTCTCGTCGAGCGGCACGATGCGGGAGATGGACGGCTTTGGCGGAAACGAGCCGGTCACATATTTCTCGAAAAACCCGCGAATCTCCGCGCGGCGCGCCTCCCAGTCGGCGGCGGTGCGCACGGGGCGCCCGTCGGCAAAGCGCAGCGGGTCGGGCAGGAGATTCGAGCGCGGCAGCGCGTCGAAATCAGGCGGCAGCTCGCCGGTTTTTTGCTGCCACGCGGTCCACTCGGGGACATCGGGCAGCGCCTGCCGCATCCATTGCAAATGCGCGGTGCGCTCTTCCGGCGTCATCGCCGGCGCGATGGCGGCGCCCGCGAAACACAACACAGGGACAATCAAGGAAGTCTTCATTCCGGGGATTGGATCGCGCCGAGTAAACCCCGGTGCCGCGCGGAAATCGAACGCGATTCAACCTTACAGTCCGATGCGCCGCAAATGGGCAAAGAAGCGCGGGCGCCCCGCCCGCTGGTTCGCGTGGCACGGGCGACTCGCCCGTGAAAGAGGAAGCGGCTTCCAGCCGCTTGTCCGGAAAGCAGGTGATTCCGTCCCGGCGGCAGGATGTCGCTCCCTCTTTCCGTCCGCATCCGTCCCCGGACACTCCAAGCGCGCCGCCCGTGCAGCTTTTGTCAACCGCAAGGCACCCGTGAGATTGCCTGCAAAAACAAATCCGTTCATTTTTCACAACATAACACCTTGCAAAACAAGGAAGACCTGTCTTTTTGGCACTCATCTTATGTCGGAATCACCAATAATCCCAACCCTTATTCATGCCGCACTGAGTGCAGCTCGATAACACTGTTAGGCGAAATTTATGAAAGAGCCCGCCATACCCGATAAGATCGACATCATCGCTAATATGTCCGAAATTACAATTCGTCGGACGTGGCTAAGTCGGAGTGTCGTGCCGTTGATAATATTCTGCATCGCATGGGACTCTTTTCTGTTCTTTTGGTATGCGATGGCATTAGACGGCGGGAAAGTGCCTTGGATGGCTGTAGTCTTTCCCGTTGGGCACGTGGCGGTCGGCGTTGGACTCACATATTATGCCATTGCAAGTTTGTTCAATAAAACCGATATTTCTATATCACCGGAAAAAGTTACAGTATCCAGTCACCCCGTTCCGTGGGGGCCAAGGAAAGAAGTGAGCACAGAGGATATCGTTGATGTGAGGGTTAAGCATACTTCAAGCAACAACAGGAAGTCATCATATGGCATTAGATATAGAAGTAAGAACAACCGAGAGAAAAGTCTTATCAGAGGCGGACTGAGTGATGATCAAGCCGAGTTTATCGAGTACCACCTACGAAAAGTCCTAAATCTGAAAGATGATGAAAAGTGAGCCCGACAAGGGGCTAGTGTAGTGCCCGATAAATGATGTTACGTATTTTCCTGGGCGGCGCGAGCCCGCTGGACCTTGGCGAGGATATCGGAAGCCTTGGCGGTCCAGATAAAGGGTTTGGGCGAGCGGTTGTGGGCGGCGAGGTAGGCGTCGATGGCAAGGTGGAGTTCATCGAGGCTTTTGAAGATGCCGCGACGGAGGCGATTGACGGTGAGGTCGCGGAAGAAGCGTTCAACCATGTTGAGCCAGGAGGCGGAGGTGGGAGTAAAGTGGAGGTGAAAGCGGGGATGTTTTGCGAGCCAGCACCGGACCTTCTCATGCTTGTGGGTGGAGTAGTTGTCCACAATCAGATGGAGCGGTTTTTCAGGCGGGGTGCTGGCGTCGATCAGTCGCAGGAAGCGCAGCCATTCCTGATGGCGGTGGCGTTTCTGGCAACTCCCGATCACCTTGCCATCGGCCAGGTTAAGCGCCGCGAACAGCGTCGTCGTGCCGTGGCGCTTGTAGTCGTGCGTCTGGGTCGCCACCCTGCCTTGTCTCAAGGGCAGCCCGGGCTGGCTGCGATCCAGCGCCTGAATCTGGCTCTTTTCATCGCAGCTCAAGACCAGGGCGTGCTCGGGGGCGTTCAGATACAAGCCGACGACATCCTCCAGTTTTTCCAAGAAGTGCTTGTCCTTGGACAACTTGAAGCCTCGCGCCAGGTGCGGCTTCAGCCCGTGCGCCTGCCAGATCAACGCCACGCTGCTGGCGGACATCCCGCTCTCGCGGGCCATGCGCCGGGTGCTCCACTGCGTCGCCATCTCCGGGGTCTGCTCCAAGGTGCGCCGCACCACTTCCGCCTTTTGCTCCGGCTTGATCCTCGCAGGCCGGCCCCGGCCCGCCTTGTCCTTCAACAATCCCGCCAGCCCGGCCTCAAGGTAACGCTTCCGCCACCTCCCCGCCTTTTGCCTGCTCACCCTCTCCTGCTTCCCTATCGCCTTGTCCGTCATCCCTTCCCCGGCCGCCAGCACGATCCGGCATCTTTGCGCCAGCCTTTGGGCCGTTTTTCCGCTTCGTTCCAATGCGCTCAGCTCCGCCTTCTGCTTCTCATCCAAATTTATCTCGCGTGCTTTTCTCATCCGACCTTTGACTCCTGTCCCAAATATTTGTTGCATTGATTATCGGGCACCACACTAG
>JAITDF010000108.1 GCA_031282705.1 Opitutaceae bacterium
GACGGCGGTCTCGGCGAGACCGCCCTGCCAAAATCGGCCGACTGCGTCCCATCAGTTATTCCACCTTTCCTCTTTCCGCTTTCACCGCCTCCCCGTTTTTCCCCCCGTGCCACCCGCGCCCCCATCCCCACACTCGCTCCTCCCCATGACCAGCCACGCACACGCCGCACACGCCGCACACGCCACCGACGCCGCGCCCGCGCCGCCCGCCGCCAGCCCGGTCCGCATCTACGACACCACGCTCCGCGACGGCACCCAAGGCGAAGGCATCAACTTCTCCGTCACCGACAAACTCCTCATCGCCTCCCGCCTCGACCAGTTCGGCGTCGATTACATCGAAGGCGGCTTCCCCGGCTCCAACCCCCGCGACATCACCTTCTTCCAGGAGGCCCGCTCCCTCCCCCTCCGCCACGCCCGCCTCGCCGCCTTCGGCTCCACCCGCCGCGCCGGCGTGAAGGCCCCCGACGACCCCCAGCTCCGCACCCTCCTCGACAGCGCCATGCCCGTCATCACCATCGTCGGCAAAACATGGCCCCTCCACGTCACCGACATCCTCCAGACCACCCTCGATGAAAACCTCGCCATGATCGAAGACACCGCCGCCTGGCTCGCCGCCCAGGGCCGCGAAGTCATCTACGACGCCGAGCACTTCTACGACGGCTACAAGGCCGACCCCGACTACGCCCTCCGCACCCTCGCCGCCGCCCTCAAAGGCGGTGCCGCCACCCTCACCCTCTGCGACACCAACGGCGGCGCCCTCGTGGACGAATTCAAGGCCGCCACCGCCCGCGCCGCCGCCGAATTCGGCCCCGGGCGCATCGGCGTGCACTGCCACAACGACTCCGGCCTCGCCGTCGCCCTCACCCTCGCCGGCGTCGAAGCCGGCGCCACCCTCGTCCAAGGCACCATCAACGGCTACGGCGAACGCACCGGCAACGCCGACCTCGTCGCCATCCTCCCCAACCTCCTCCTCAAAATGCGCCGCCACGCGCACTGCGCCCCCCGCCTCCCCGAACTGCGCGAACTGTCCCTCTACCTCGACGAACTCGCCAACCTCCGCCCCGACACCAAGGCCCCCTACGTCGGCGCCTCCGCCTTCGCCCACAAAGGCGGCCTCCACGCCAACGCCGCCCGCAAAATCAAATCCTCCTACGAACACATCGACCCCGCCCTCGTCGGCAACCGCACCCGCGTCCTCGTCTCCGACATGGCCGGCCGCAGCACCATCGCCATGAAGGCCCGCGAACTGGGCTTCGACTTCGACGAGAAAAACCCGGCCATCAAAAAACTCATCGAAGAACTCAAGGCCCTCGAATTCCGCGGCTACGAATTTGAAGCCGCCGACGCCTCCCTCGAACTCCTCCTGGCCCGCCACCTCGGCCGCCGCCCCAAGTATTTCGACGTCGAGGGCTACCGCGTCATCGTCGAACGCCGCAAAGACGAACTCGTCGCCGAGGCCACCGTGAAAATCACCGCCGCCGGCCGCGCCGTCCACACCGTCGCCGAAGGCACCGGCCCCGTCGGCGCGCTCGACCAGGCCCTCCGCCTCGCCCTCGAACCCGTGTATCCCCGGCTCAAAAACGTCTCCCTCACCGACTACAAAGTCCGCATCCTCGACAGCCGCCGGCACGCCAACGCCCGCACCCGCGTCCTCATCGAGACCACCGACGGCCGCCGCCACTGGGGCACCGTCGGCGTGAGCGACAACATCATCGACGCCAGCTGGGAAGCCCTCCGCGACGCCATGGACTACGCCCTCATGCGCCACGAACAGAAACCATGACTGATGTTGCGCGGAAGCCCCCCGTTTTCGTCCGTCGTCCATCGTCCATCGTTCTTCTTTCTCTTTCCTCTTTCCTCTATCTCTTTCTCTTTCCCCCGCCCCGCAACCTGGCGAAAGAGGAAAGACAAAGAGAAAGAGGAACGAAGAAAGAGAACGGGAAACGAAAACGGACGCTCCCCGCGCAACATCCTATCATAAACAAAATCACAAACGCCGCCCGATGCCGCCGCTCCCCGCCCAGCTCCCGATAAAACCCTTCGCCGCGCCCGCCGCCGGCGCCGTCGCCCTCCCCGGCTCGAAAAGCCTCACCAACCGCGCCCTCCTCCTCGCCGCGCTCTGCGACGAACCCGTCACCCTCGCCGGCGCGCTCTTCAGCGACGACACCCGCCTCATGGCCGAAGCCCTCCGCCGGCTCGGCATCGGCATCGAAACCGATGAAACCGCCGGCGCCGCGCGCGTCGGCGGCCAGGAAAACGCCCCCTTCAAAAACACCGCGGCGCCCGCGCGGCCCGTGGAGCTGTTCACCGGCCTGGCCGGCACCGCCGCGCGCTTCCTCACCGCGCTCTGCGCCGCCGCGCCCGCCGGCGTTTACCGCATCGACGGCGTCCCCCAAATGCGCCGCCGCCCCATGCGCGGCCTCATCGAAGCCCTCCGCGCCCTCGGCGCCGGCATCCGCTGCACCGGCGGGGAAGGGTTTTTGCCCCTCGAAATCCGCGCCCGCGGCCTGCGCGGCGGCGCGGTCGCCATCGACGCCCGCGAAAGCAGCCAGCTGCTCTCCGCGCTCCTCATGGTCGCGCCCCTCGCCGCCGCCGGCACCGACATCACGCTCCACGGCGGCGTGCGCCGGCCCTTTGTCGAAATGACCGCGCGCCTCATGCGCCAATTCGGCCAGCCCCCCCTCGGCCGCCCCGCCGAAAACCGCCTCCGCGTCGCCGCCGGCCACCCCTACCGGCTCCCCGCCGCCGCGCGCGGCGCCTACGCCATCGAACCCGACGCCACCGCCGCCAGCTACTTCCTCGCGCTCCCCCTCGCCGCCGGCGGCGCGCTCGCCATCCCCGGCCTCCGCCCCCATGAAGACGGCGGCCTGCAAGGCGACACACGCTTCGCCGCCGTGCTCGCCCGCGCCGGCGCGACCATCACCGCCGCCGCCACCGCGACCGCCGACCCCGCCACGACCGCCGCCACCGCCGCCGCCGCCGCCGACCCCGGCACCGCCGCCACCGCCGCCGCCGCCGGCCTCGCCGCCGCCTTTGACCGCGGCGCCCCCCGCCGCGCCGTCACGGAAAACTTCAACGAAATTTCCGACACCTTCCTCACCCTCGCCGCCATCGCGCCGCTGCTCGACGGCGTCACGCGCATCACCGGCATCGGGCACACCCGCCGGCAGGAGACCGACCGCGTCGCCGGCGCCGCCCGCGAACTCGCGCGCCTCGGCCAGCGCGTCACCGAGACCGCGGACTCGCTGGAAATCACGCCGGACAAGGAAAAAATGCGCGCCCTCAGCCAGGCCGCGCCCATCGTGATC
>JAITDF010000111.1 GCA_031282705.1 Opitutaceae bacterium
GGGAACGGCCGGCGCCGTCTCCGGCGCGGCGGGCGCTTCTTCCGGCGGCGAGGGCAGCCGGGCGATCTGCGCGCGCAGCATGTGCAGGCGCAGGGGGTTGTCCGGCTCGGCGGCGGCGACGGTTTGATCCAGCAGGGCCAGCTGCGCGTCCACGACTTCCTTGACCCGCGCGTCCAGGACTTCCGGTTTCGTCTCTTCCAGCCAGGCGACGACCTGATCCTGCCACCAGTCGATCGCGCCCATCCGCGCCCGCGTCCGGGACGGGAACAGGCTGTCCCAATAGCTCGAGCACATCTCCGCCAGCAGCGTGGCTCCGGCGGCGAGACCTTCCCCGCCGTATAGGCGCAGCAGGGAGACCGCCAGCCAGGAAGCGACGCTGATGTCCTTACCCAGCGTGGTGAACAGTTCCGTTCCCAGGGCGGCGACCTTGTTCCAGTCCGGATTGGAGGCCTCGGGCAGGATGGAAGTGAGTTTGTCGATTTCCTGCCGGAGTTCCGAAAACCGGGTGTCCTCCCGCACCGAACGCCCAGCCGGCGCGTCGCCGGGAATGGGAAGTCTGCCCGCAGCAAGCCGGGCTGGATCGAGCTTGGACAAGCGTTTGCTCCCAAGGGAAAGAGAGGGGTCTCATTCTAGCAGTCCATATCTGGTTCAGAGGACAGAAAAATTGGCGATGCTTCGCATCGTGGGGTACGAATGTCGGAGTACGCTTCGCTCCAAGCTACGACAAGCTACGACACGGAGGGAGCGCTTCCTCCTGGGAGCTTCATTGGAGCGCGGGCGTCTCGCCCGCTTCGTGGCTTTTTTTGCGGGCGGAACGCCCGCCGCGTAGGTCGGGCATACCTGCCCAACATAGGGAGCTTGAGTCAAATGAAGACGTGTTTTCAACGGCCCCATGTCGGGCAAGTATGCCCGACCTACGCGACGAGTCCGCGCGCCATGGGCTTGTTCCAGAGGGGGACGGTAAATAGATCATGAACAGCTTCTAACGGGAACAGGCAGAGGAAAGTCCGCGCCCTGTCGTGCCCTCAACTCCCAAAGTCCAGATGGGGTAGCATACGCCTCTAGGAAACGACGATTCCCCGGAGAAGGAATCTCCTCCTCCTGCGAGACCACCGTCCGCATCCTTTGCTTTCCTCCACTTGAACGATATCGAGGTTTACTATGGCCGCGCAATTCCGTGACACCGAACTCTTTCGTTTCGTCTCCCGCGCCCTGCCGGACGAAACCCTGCACGTGATCCGTTTCCAGGGGCGGGAAGGGATCAACGAACTCTTCTCTTTCACCATCGAACTGGTCTCCCCCAACATGAGCCTGGACACGGAGAAACTACTTTCCGACCGGGCCGTCTTCCACATCACCCGCGAGGACGGCACGCAGGCCGTCTTCAACGGCTACCCTTCGCGCGTGGAACAGGGCGGCGCCTTCAACGGCTATTGCTACTACACGGTGGAATTGCGCCCGGCGCTCTGGAAGATGACCCAGATCGTGCAAAGCCGCCTCTTCCTCAACCAGACCTTGGGCGAAACCTTGACGGAACTGTTGCGCTCGGAGCCCTTCTTTTCCTTTCCCTTCGCGCTCGATTTTGCCGGCACCGACTATCCCCGGCGCGAATTCGCCATGCAGTACGAGGAGAGCGTCTACGACTACCTCGCCTGGCGGCTCGAGGAACAGGGCGCGTACTACTACTTCGAGCAGAGCGAGGAACGGGACACCCTCCACTTCGCCGACGGCCCCACGGCGCACCTGGCGGCGCACACGGCCGTCCTGCGCTACGCCCCGGTGAGCGGGCTGGAAGGCGCGCGCATCAGCGAAAACGTGATCGCCTTCCGCCTCTCGCAAAGTCAGATGCCCCGGCGGGTGGTGATCCGCAGTTACAGCTGGACGAATCCCAACAAGCCGATCGTGGGCAGCGCGCCGGTGAGCGGCAACGGGCTGGGCGACGTGTATCTCACCGGCGAGGACGTGGAGAGCGACGCCGAGGCCGGACGCCTGGCCCGGCTGCGCGCCGAGGCGCGGCGCTGCCAGGCGCGGCGCTTCACCGGCGCGAGCGCCGCGCCCGATCTGCGTCCCGGCTACACCTTCCGGCTGGAAGGGCACCACAACGCCGCGCTGAACCAGGAGTATCTGGTCACGCAGGTCACCCACGAAGGCAGCCAGGAGAGTTTCATCAACCTGGGGCTGGGCATCCCGCTGGAAGGGCTGTCCGACCATTTGTTCTACCGCAACGACTTCGCCTGCATCGAGGCGCATATCCCGTTCCGCCCGCAGCGGAACGCCCCGCGCGCGAAAATCTCCGGCGTGATCCACGCCTTCATCGACGGCGCGAGCGACGGTTCCCGTCCGGAGATCGACGCATACGGGCGCTATAAGCTGCTCTTCCCCTTCGACGTTTCCGGCCGCGGCGAAGGCAAGGCTTCGTGCTGGATTCGCCGCGCGCAGGAACAGGTGGGCAAGAATTCCGGCGCGAGCTTTCCGCTCCTGAACGGTACCGAGGTGCTGGTGAGTTTCATGGACGGCAATCCCGACAAGCCCTACATCACCGGTGCCCTGGCGAACATGGAAACCGGCGCGCTCACCGGCAGCGGCAACAAAAACGTTTCCGGGTTCAGTACGGCGGGCGGGAATCAACTGATTTTCAATGACTCGCAGAAAAAACAGGGAGTGGGCTTGCTGACCCCTTCCGGGAGCGGTTTGGTGATGAGCGCGGGCAGCCTCGACACCACCCTGGCCACGCACAGTTTTGGGCTGGACGTGGCGAAATTGAGCGGGACGACGATTGCCAACGTCAGTCACAACGTTTTTTCCGGGAATACCATCCTTCAGGAAGTCGTACGCCCAGGGAAATTCTTCAAATACTTTTTCCCGGTTATGGAGGTGGCGCAGGAGGTAGTGGGAGGAATGGCGGAAAAATTCCAGGAAGACGATCCGGAAGGCACGACCTTGCCCATCATTCTTTCCTGTTTGAAATCCTTCCTGTCCGCGGTGACGACGGTAGGAGAAGTGTACGTATGGAAGGAAGACCGCGCCAGCATCTACGGCTTCACCGCGCGCAGCGGCAAGGATGGCACCATGACGAAATTGCAAACGCCAAAACACTGGGCGGAAACTTTGGCAAATGCCGTTGCAAGCGTCGTCGGAGGGCTTGCCAACGCAGTGGATAATGCCCAGCAGGAAGGACAGGACAAGAAAGAACTCGAGGAAAAACAGGAAGACAATCAAAGAGAGATCGATCAAATCGAGAGAGAAAAAGGCTTGTTCGCCAGCGAGAAGGATTACGAAAATGCCAGGGACGAACTATTGAAAATCAAATTCGATCTGGACGAACAAGCGAAGAAATACGACGAACAGGCCAAAAAGGCCGCGCTCATCACGACCGGCGCTCAAACCAGCGCCGACGTAATCGCGGAAATCGTCGCAGGATTCTTGGTGTATAAAATGACGGGAAATCTCGACGCGGAGAAAATGGGTGGCATCCTGCTGCACTCCGTAGACGCGAACATCGGTCTGCATGCCAAGGACGCCATTCATCTCGATACGGAAGGCGGTCTATTACTGCGTTCGGGCAGGGAGGATGTGCTGAATAAGTTGACAAGTGGCTATTCCGACCTCAAGCGCAACGAACCCATCCTGAAATGGGGCAGCAAGGATTCCACACTGCCGAATTTCACTGTCAAAGGGCTGTTCAATTTCTACGAATCCGATGCCATGACCTACCTGTTCGGCCCGGATGCCGACGAGGAGGTTATTCAGAGAAAGGGGTTTCTCGCGGACATATCCAACCTGCGCTACACGGACGCGCTCAGTTTGTCCGAATATGTTTGTACTGTACGCAAGTCAGTGGCGGGAACGCATATCCTTATTGCCGGAAAAAGCGACGAGGGCAGCGCGCTCGTCATAAAAGATTACAACGGAGGCTATGCGGCGGACGGCAGCATCCAGGCGCCAACCGATGATAATGGCATTTACTTGACCGTAAAAGGTGCTTCTCACCAAACGATTCGCCTCGACGGCAACACGTTTTCCGTCACGCTGAACGACGAGAGCGTGGAGATCAAGAAAAAGAAAGGCGGTTTCCCCTCGGTCAAGGTCGAATCGGACAAGATCACCCTCGCACAGTCCGACAGCACGTCCGTGACGATGACCGCTCAAAAGGTGGAGACCAAGGCCGGAGATTCCACCGTGACCGTCGAAAACGGCAAAATCGACCTGCAGAATACCGGGCACCAGTATAACGTGGGCAAATTCCAATTCACCGTCAATGACATTTCGCAGGGAGAAAAGATGCTCAATTTGGCCGGTGGTACGATCAAGATCATGGGATAAACATCATGGGATCGGATACGGCGCAAACGGCCAGCGTAGCCCGGATCAGCGAGCAGGCGTAGATCCGGACATCCCTGCCCGACCAAGACTGAAAAGGCCTCCTTGAGGGACCGCCGGCACAGTCGGCAGCGGGGGTGCGCGGTCGACCTCGCCGTGTCGAACCTCCGGCGCTTCGCTTCTTCCATCTCTTCGAATCTGCGCGCCCCTTCCTGAAATCTGACCTTTGCCCCGAACCTCACTCCCGGTCCAGTTTCCCGGTGAGCGACAAGGTGAAGTTCGCGCCCATGAATTTGAAGTGCGGGCGGGCACGGATGGTGACGACGAACCAGGACGGGTTGTTGGGCGGTTCGGTGATGGACAGCTCCGCGTTGCGCAAGGGCCGGCGGCTGCGGGTGATGGGGTCGGGATTGTCCATTTCCGAGACGTACTGGTTGAGCCATTTGCCGAGTTCGGCTTCCATCACCTGCCGGGTCTTCCAGGTGCCCAGGTTTTCGCGCTGCAATACTTTGATGTAGTGCGCCAGCCGGTTCATGATCATCATGTAGGGCAGTTGCACACCCAGCTTGCGGCTCAGCGAGGTCTCCCGGTCCTCGGATTCGTGGACGTGGGCCGCCTGGCAGGAAGAGGCGGAGAAAAACACCGCGTTGCCCTCGCCCTTGCGCATGGCGAGCCCCACGAAGCCCTCTTCGGCCAGCTCGAATTCGCGCTGTTCGGAGAGCAGCACCTCGGTGGGAATCTTTTCTTCGCGGAGCGCGGCGTCGAACGGGCGGGCGGCGTAGAGCGGCAGGTTTTCCACCACGCCGCCGCCTTCCGGCCCGACGATGTTCGCGCACCAGCGGTAGCGGGCGAAGCTGTCGGCCATGCGCTCGGCCAGCGCGAAGGCGGTATTGCCCCAGCACAGCGCATCCGGGTCCTCCGTGTCCTCGGCGAAGCAGAAGCTGCGCGCCGCGAGCGCGGCGGGGCCGTAGGGCAGGCGAAAGAGGAAGCGCGGCAGGGCGAGCGCCACGTAACGGGAGTCCTCGGAGGCGCGGAAAGCGCGCCAGGGCGCATAGACCGGGGTCTCGAAAAGGGCGTGCAGATCGCGGAGGTTGGGAAAATCCGCCCAGCGGGACAGGCCGAAGAACTTCTGGCCGACCCCCGCGAGAAAGGGCGCGTGCGCCATGGCGCACACCGCCGCCGCGTGGGA
>JAITDF010000136.1 GCA_031282705.1 Opitutaceae bacterium
CCGAAGGGCAGGCCGGCGCGGGTGGAAAGCACGCCGGGCAGCAGCGGCGCGGCGGCTTTCAGCCCCACGTTGGCCACGCGGTCGGCGAGGCGCGTGGGGCGGCAGGGCGGGCGCATGAGTGTGGCGTAGGAGCAGCCCTCCGGCAGCGGGCCGGGGCGCCCGCCGGGCGCGAAGTCCGCCAGGCCGGGCATCGCCTCGCCGGCGCGCCACTGGCGCTCCAGCTCGCGGTAGGCGCGCCGGTGCCGCCGCTCGCCCTTGAAGCGCCAGCACAGCTGGTGCCAGTGCGCGACGAAGGCCGGGTCGTGCCGGCGCCGCTCCGCATCCGGCCACCGCGCGCGGTCGATCAGCGACCGCCAGTCCCGCCCGGTCGCGACCCATTTGCCCCGCCAGAGGTTGAGGATCGTGCGCGCCGAAAGCACGCGCCCGGCCACCGGGCGCAGCGCCTCGGCGGCGGCGGCCTCCGCCTTGCGCGGCGCGGCGTCGAGCCGCTCGCACAGCGCCACGCGCGCCGTCGTGTCGCGCCGCGCCGCGTCGGGCAGCGCGCCGAAGTCCGGGGCGAGCCAGAAGTGTCCCGCGGCGGTTTCGACGCCGCAGGGTGACGGCTGGCGGGTGGCAAGTGTCAGGGGCGCGGGCATGGTCAGGCGAGGGCGGGAGGGTTGTTGGTGTTGTCGCGGAGCGAGGCGCGCACCTCGCTCGCGATGTCGGTCAGGTAGCCGAGGTAGCGCTTGCGCTGGTCGTCGGTGGCGACAATCCAGAGCTTTTCGCGCAAGTCTTCGTCGAGCGCGACGATGCGGCACTCAAAGCTCTCCTGCCGCATCGCCACCGCCTCCTCGGCGGTGAGGGTCTTCCGCCCCGCGCCCTCGCGCGCCCCGCCCTTCGCCCCGCCGCCCTGCGGCGTCTTGGTGATGCCGCACGACAGGAGGAACTCCATCTGCGTATGGCCGTCGCTGATTTTGTGCACGGCGGTTTTAAGGAGTTCCTGCTCGGCGGGCGTAAGCGCCGAGGGATGTTTTTCGAGGATGCGCCCCAGGTCGATGTCGCCCTTCGTCAGGCGCGGGCGCGCGGCCTTCGCCATCTCCATCCAGCGGTAAGCCGTCTGGTCGCTGACGCCAAGGTGTCGTTTCACGGCCTCTGGCCAAGGCTCGCTAAAAACTCCCACATCGTGTGGGAGTTTTTTGGGTCTCCCTCCTTTCGGATTGTATTGTTTGTGCAACTCCAGCAGCCCAAGCCCGGCCATGATCTGCGCGGCGAGGCTGGCGCGCTGGAAGAGCGTCGCGGCCTCGACGTAGCGGCGCACGGCGGCCCACGGGTCGCGCCCGGCGTCCGGCCCGGCGGCGGGCGCGGCGGGCGGGGCCGGGCTGCGCGCCACCACGGGCAGCTGCCGGGGCAGGTGCGGCAGCGTCTCGCCCCGCCGCTTCTCGGCGGCGGCGCGCTCCTCATTGGAGAGCGGCGGCAGCTCCCCGCCGCTCGCGAATCGCGAGCCCTTGCACACGTGGGCCTTCAGCCCCCGCGCCGTGAAGTTCCGCCGCCCGCAGTGCGGGCAGTCGTAGAGCGGTTCCGTTCCGGTTTTGTTTTTCATGCGCTGACAAGGGTTTTGGTTCCGTTTTTTTCCGCCCGCGCCACCAGGCGCTCGTAGGCGGCGTTTGCGTCCCGCGCCCGCAGTTCCAGCACGCGAAGCCCGTCCTTTGGGGGGAGCGTTTCGAGCAGGAGAAAAAGCGCATCCCTTTGCAGGCGGTGCACCGCCTTGACGGCGCGCTCGAGGCGCCCGCGCTCGCCGTTGCCGGCGTGGTTGCACGCCCGCTCGCTCATCCGGGCGGCGAGGGTGTAGAGTCTGTCCGCCCGGTGAACCAGGGCGGCGGTCGGTTTCTTTTTTGTATTCATGGTTTCGATACGGTGGCGTTGAGTGGTTTTTTTGCGGCCAGCGACGCGGCCTCGCGCGCCAGCAGCTCCAGCGCCTCGCGGGAGAAGGTGCGCATGGCCTCCAAAAAGCGCCGCAGGCGCTCCTCCTCGGGCGCGGTGCGCGCCTCCAGCAGGGCGAGCAGCACGTCGCCGCGCAGCATCCACTGCATGCGGTGGCGTTCGCCATCGCCGCGCGCGGCGGCGAAGTTGAAGCGCGCGCCGAACAGCGCCCCGCTCTCCAGCCCGTTGCGCAGGCTTTGCACGCTCACCGCCCTCCCCCCGTCGTCGCTGAAAATGCGCGCCGCCTCCTCCAGCCGCAGCTTCTCGCGCCCGGCGGGGATCAGGAAGTCGAGCATCAGCTCGGGGTGCTTGAGCAGGGGGGCGGGCATGGGGTTTAGCGTTGAGCCTCCTTTTGCCCCTCCCCATGCTGCCTGCATGAATGAAACCCTTGATTTTGCGCAGTTGCGCGAACGGCTGGACAAACTGGAGGATGCCCATCACGCAAAACGGTTAGAAACGGGCAGCAGGCTGGCCGCCCTTGAAAAGGCGGAACAGTTTCTCCGGCAGCAGCTGGATACCTTGGACAGGCGGTATTTTGAGCTGGCGCTCCAGTCCGTTCGGCCAGACGACCTGCGAGCGCTTCGGCAAACGATAGACACACTTCTGCTTCGGCTAGCCGCTCCGCCCCGGTGCCCAGATACTCAAACCACTCCGCCGGCGGCCCCAGCCGAGACGGACAGCGCGCAAGCATAAGCAATTCGCGCGCCCTGCCCGCGCTCAGGCGCGCCTCGCCAAGCGCGCGCCTCGCCGCCGCCAGTGTCTGTATATCGTCGTGCGCGTCACTCATGCCGCCTCCTTTCGGGCGCGCGGCTTGCGCGACGGGGAAAGCTGGATGCCTTTTTTTCTCCATTCATGGAGCGCGGAAAAAATCGCGTGACGGCCTAGATCGGATGCGGAGATGCCGTAGGCGCCGGCCAGCGAAACAAGTTCATCCCGCGTGTCTTCATCGAGACGAAGACCGAGGTGGAAAGTTAGCTTTTGTTTGATTTTTGCCATCATTTACCAGCAATCATTGGCTAACATTTACCAACAAATCAAGTCTTTATTTTTATCTTTTTGTTTCACAATTTGGGCTCGTGAAAAAACGGGTATCCCTCGGCATCCGCATCGATGAAACCCTCGCGCGGCAACTTGAGTCGGTCGCGAGCGAAACAGGCATCAAGCCGGCCACGTTGGCCCGGCTTGCAATAGAAGATTATCTGCGCCAGGCGCGGCAACGCGGGCGGCTGGCCATACCGCTTTCCCAACCGGCAAACATGGTCATTGGAAATACCGGAACCGTCAGTCAGTCCATAGTCCATCAATCCTCCGCCCGCAAAAAGCCCCGGCCTCATGAACAATGACACCCGGAAAATCCGCGCCGCCGGCGTCGAGCAGGGCGAGATTCCCCTAGACCGGCTTTACCGGCTGCTCACGCGTGGCGAACTGGCGGAGCCGGTGGAGTTTTATTCCCCGGCCCGCGGCGCATGGCTCCCCATCGCCGGCATCATGGATGACATTTCGGCGGCGAGGGACGAACGCCTGCACGACTTGCGCGCGGCCCGCGTGAAGTGCGTGCGCATCCTCGGCGCCGGCGACGAGTGCCCCGCGTGCGCCGCGCTCCTCGAAAAAACCTATACCCCCGCCACCGTCCCTGCGCTGCCCCCCGCCGGATGCACCTGCGATCCTTGGTGCCGCTGCGTCATCATCGCTGTCGATCCCGACGAGGAAGAGCCGGCGGAGACAAAGAGACGAAGACCCGCCGGGAGCCGTGCAAAAAAACAGCGGACCGGCGACGGCGGACACCGCGAAACATCCCCTGTCCAACAGTCCGCCGACGGCTGCCTCGTGGTGCTTTTAATCGGCGTGTTCCTCGTGGCCGCCGCCGCCGCGGCCGTGTTTTGCTGACGCTCGCGCCGGACGCGCAAAAAAACCCATGAGTTAAGCAAGGTAGCAAAGCTAAGGTTAACCCTCCCGCCCCTGTTTTTGTTTTAATGGGCGTGTTCCACATGGGCACGCTCATCACCCAGCACATAGCACTCCTTACCTACGCGCCGCTGCAAGTCAACGGCGCGGGCGAGGTCGTGGTCATGCTGCGTTGCACCGACCGCGTGGTGCGCCTCGCCGGCCCGCGGGGCCTGTGGGAGTCGCTCGCCCGCGACATCCTCCGGGAGCGCGCCCCCACCTGCGCCCGCGCCGCCGCGCCGGCGGATGCAAAATGCAAAATGCAAAATGGGGAAGCCCCCCCCGCCGAGGGAAGCGCCGCGCCCGTGGCAAACGCCGCGCCCCCCGCCCCGCTCCCGCCGCCGCCTCCTCCGCCCGGCGAGCGCTTCGCCGGCGGGCGCCTCCGCCATGCCACCGGCACCGGCGCGAGACACCTCCCCCCGGAGCGGCTGGAAAAATACCGCCGCGTCGTCGCCGCCCACGCGGCCGGCGCCACCTGGGAGCAGGCGGCCTTTGCCGAGTGCGTCAACCCCTACGCCGTGCGGGCCTGGCTGGCTTACCGGGGCGAGGCCGCCCGCGCCGCCGCCGCCGATGCGAAGGCCCCCGTGCTCAAACCCTCCGGCGCCATCCTGTGACCGGAAAAACCACGGGTAACAAAAAACTGAATACACACACCCTTTCCCTCCCGACCATGAAAACACACACCACGCTCAAACTCCTCGTCGCGGCCTGCGCCGCGCTTGTCATCGGCGCCATTGCCGCGCCGTTCCTCCACGCCGGCGCGATGCCGCTGTTCGCCCAGGCCGCCGACGCCGCCCCCGCCGCCGCCGCGCCGGGGTGGCTCTCCACCGGGCTCGTCTCCGCCGTGATCGCGCTCATCACCGGCGCGCTCGCCATCTGGCAGAACGCCGAAAAAAAGACCGCGCAGAAGGTGAGCGAGACGCTCGTCCTCGCAATCGAGCAGGCCTCCCAAATCCCCGCCGTCGCCGAGCACGAAAAAAAGATAAAGGAAAAAATACAGGAGGTCAACGAACGCTACCACGTCGAGCCGCTCGTCAACGCCCTCGTGAAAAAGCTCACCTGACGCACCCCCGCCGTGCTCGCCCTCCTCACCCAGCTCCTGCGCGCCGCCGCCGAATACCTCGCGCTCAAAAACAAGACCGCCGCCTATGACCTCTCCCGCCGCATCGAAGCCGACATCGCCGATGACGAAGACCAAATCCTCCGCCTTCGCGCTTTGCCTGACACTCGCAGCCAGCTTGCTGCCGACCGGATGCGCGACTCCATCGTCCGCGCCCGCGGCTGGCTCGCAGATTTACCAGCCCCGAGCCCTGTTCCTGAAAGCGGGGCAGCCGGTGCCGACGAGGGAGGGACTATACACCCCGCAGACTGACGAGACCTGGCACAGCGCCGCCGCCTACTCCGCCCTCGAAACCCAGCTCGTAAACGCCGCCGCCGCCGCCGCGCAAAACTCCGCAAAATGATCCCGCTCCTCGCACAGGCCGAACAGGCCGCCGCCGCCGTCCAGCCGCTCTCCTTCGGGCAGCTCGGCGTTGTCTCCATCGCGGTGGTTGTCATCGGCGGCGCGCTGCTCACCTACCACCGCCTGGCCGACCGCTTCACCGGGCGCGGTGAAAAGCGCGAGATCACGCCGCAACCCCTGGTCGTGACCGAGCAGCCGCACTACGCCGGCAAGGGCGAGCACGACGCGCTTGTCGAGCGCGTCGCCTCGCTGGAGAGCCGCATCGAGGAGCGCTTCCGCGAGGCGGCCATCGCCAGCTCGCAAAGCCGCGGCAAGCTCTACGACGAGCTGCGCGTGCAGGGCAAGGAAATCGCCGGCGTCAAAAAAGAGGCCGAGACCCTCACGCGGCAGACCCTCATCCTCGACCAGAAAATCGACCAGCTCCTTTTGCGCACCCGCGCCCGACCATGAACCCGCAACCACCCATGACACCCGAAATCCGCGAGCAATTCCGCCAGGAGATCATCGCCATCCTCGCCGTCGCCGGCGCGGTCGGCATGAAACGCGCCGCGCTCAAAATGCAGCTCGGCATCGCCGGCTTCGAGGCAATCCGCGACGCCGACCTCGACAACGAACTCGACTACCTCGCCGGCAAGGGGCTGGCCGGGCGCATGGGCAAGCTCATCTCCCCCGAGGTGGCCCGGTGGAAACTCACCGCCGAGGGCCGCGACTACGCCGCCGGGGAGGGGCTCGCCTGACCCTCTTCCGCGCCTCGCGGCGCGGCTCCGTCAGCAGTGCATACCCCCGGCGGGCGGCCTGGTTTCTCCGCCCGCCGGGTTCAATTTCCAGCAGTATCAAAAACATGAATACACTCCCATGATCTCGTTCCCGTGGCACCTTTCGCTCCCGCTGGTCATCACCGCGGCTTGCCTCGCCCTGGCCGTCAGGGCGGTTGCCGGCCGCAGGCGCGACCGCAGCCTGCTGACCCCGGTGCTCGGCGTCATCCTCCTCATCCCCGCCGCCCTCTCATGGGCCGTTTATTTCGCGATTCTGTATTCCGCCAAATAGCGCGCCCGCCCCCCGGCTGCTCACTACTCGCTACTCACTACTCGCTACTCGCTACTTTTCCGCCCGTGCCCACGAAAATAGAAAGCTCTCTCCCGCCCGAGCAGTTCCTCGCGTTCTGCGCCGAGGCCGCGCGCCTGCCCGGCGGCACCCGGCTGCGCGTGATCCAGGAGCTGGCGGAAAGGCACGGCATCAGCATCTCGCCGCCCGCGGCGGCGGCGTTCCGCGACGGGCCGCTGGCCGACTACCTCGCCGAGCTGAAGGCCAAGCGCGAACTCGCCGAGCAGGTCGGCGTCGTGGCGCAAAACGGCCTCGCCCTCTCCGACGCCGCGGCCTCCGTGCTCACCCAGAAGATTTTCGACCAGACCCTCGCCCTCGACGCCGGCGGCGACGACGCCCTCAAAAAATCCGGCGCCCTCTCCGCCGCGCTCGCCCGCCTGCGCGCCGGCGACCAGCGCGCCCGCGCCCTCGAAGCCACCCTCAAGCTCCGCGACGAGCAGCTCGCCAGCCTCGTCCTCGAAAACGACACCAAGATAAACGCCCTCATCGACGGCCTCGAAAAGCAGGCCGCCGCCGCCCGCGGCGGCAAACTCACCTGCGCGCAAATCCGCGCAAAAATAAAGGAGGTTTACGGCGCATGAAAATCGTCCGCGACACCCCCGCCCTGCTCCCCGGCCTCAAGCTCCGCCGCACGCCCCGCGAACTGCTGGAGGCCGACGTGGCCGCCCTCAAGGACGCCCTCTCCCTCTTCCACGACTGGACCACCACCGCCGGCCTGCTGGCCCTGCTCCCGCCCGGCTGGACGGAGCGCCGCGTTCGCATGGCCGCCAGCGCCGACCCCGAGCTGCTCTCCTTCCCCGGCTCCCCCGGCTACAAGCTCACCCGCGACGCCACGCCCGAGGAAATACACCGCGCCGTGGACACGCTCCAATCCCAGGCCCGCGTCATGTTCGCCCGCGCCACCACCTACTCGCGCTGGTATCACCGCTACCGCGCCCGCCGCATGGAAGGGAGCCCCGCGCGATGACCAAGGCCCGCAAAACCTCCGCCCGCCGCGCCCCCGCCATGTCGCTGCTGCCCTTCCAGCGCGCCTTTGCCTCCGACGCGTCCCGCTTCGCCATCGCGCTCTGGAGCCGCCAGAGCGGCAAGGGCTACGCCTCCTCCTTCATCGCCACCGCCGACGCACTCTCCGCCCCAAACAACAACTGGATCATCGCCGCCCCCACCGAGCGCCAGGCGATGGAGACGCTCGAAAAGTGCAAGGCCTGGGCGCGCGACTTCGCCGCCGCCATCGCCGCCGAGGGCGAGGAGGAAATCGGCGGCGGTTCCGCCCTCGCCGTGATCAAGGCCAAGGTCATCGTCTTCGCCAACGGCTCAAAAATATACGCCCTCCCCGGCCGCCCCATGTCGCTGCGCGGCTTCACCGGCAACCTCATCCTCGACGAGTTCGCCTTTTTCGAGAACCCCGAGGAGGTTTGGAAAGCCATCTACCCCGTCATCACCAACCCCGCCTCCGGCGTGAAGAAAATCCGCATCACCTCGACGCCGGCCGGCAAGGGCAACCAGTTCTTCAAACTGGTCGATGAAAACCTCCTCAACCCCAAGCCCGACCGCCCCGTGAAGTGGAGCGTGCACAAGGCCGCCATCCACGACGTGGCCCGCGAATGGGAGGCCGCCGGCATGTTGCACGGCAAGACCGCCGCGCAATACGTCGAGGAAATCCGCGCCGGCTTCGACACCCCGGAGGCCTGGCCGCAGGAATTTGAGTGCGAGTTTGTTGACTCCGACAACTTCCTGCTCCCCTACGACATCATCGCACTCGCCGAAAGCGCCGGCGCCTCGCAGTTCGCCGACCCCGCGCTCTTCGACGCGCCCCGCCCCGGCCTCCACCTCGGCATCGACTTCGGGCGCCAGAACGACCCCACCGTCTGCTGGGCGCTGGAGCGGCAGGGCGACGTGTTCTGGACTCGCGAGGTGCTTGTGCTCAAAGGCGTCTCCACCCCCGACCAGCAGGACGCCCTCGCCCGCCGCATCCGCGCCGCCCGCCTCGCCTGCTTCGACTACACCGGCCCCGGCATCGGCCTGGGCGATTACCTCGCGAGGGATGCCGCCATCGGCATCCACGATCCCGCCCGGCACCACTTCGGCCGGCTGGAGCTGTGCACCTTCACCACGGCCTTCAAGCGCGACATCTTCCCAAAGCTCCGTCGCGCCTTCGAGCCCCCCGTCAAACTCCGCGTGCCCGTGGACAACACCATCCGCGACGACCTCCACGCCATGCGCCAGATCGTCAACGCCGGCCAATACACCTACGCCGCGCCCCGCACCGCCGAGGGCCACAGCGACCGCTGCACCGCCCTCGCCCTCGCCGTGCGCGCCGCCGCCCTCGGCGGCGGCCCCGCCTACTCCGCAACCCTCTGCTGAAAGGAAATCCACATGCCCGTCCATCGCACCCCGCGAAAGAATGCAAAATTCGCCCCCTGTCCCGCCGGGGGGGCGGTATTCCCCCGTCCGCGCCCGCACACCCCCCCCTTAAGCCGTCTTAAGGCCGGTTCCGGGCATTCTGGAGGGCTGCTCTGATGCCAAGTTTCAAAAACAAGCTCCGCGGCCTCGTGCTCCGCTCCCTCGGCCTGGGCGAGTTCGCCCGCAATTTCCTCACCGGCGCCGACGTGGACGGCGTCGCCAACCGCGCCGCGCGCCTCACCCAGCCCTACCGCCAGTCCGCCTGGGTGCGCGCCGCCATAAACTTCGTCACCGGCGAAATCGCCTCCCGCCCCCTCAAGTTCTACGACGGCGAAACCGAGTTCGGCGACGACGCCTTCCTCGATTGGTGGGACGCCCCCGCCCTCGGCCCCGACGCCTCCCGCACGCCCCTGGCCGACGCCGCCGCCCAGCTCGCCGCCTGGGCCAAGCTCCACGGCGAATTTTTCCTCCTCCTCGACGAGCCGTGGGCGCTCGCCACCGTCCGCACCGCCCGGCCCGCCGCCCTCGCCCCCTTCGTCATCGCCCACCCCGCGCGCGTCCGCCTCATCATCCAGGCCGCCGAACTCGCCGGCTACGAATACATCGACGCCGGCGGCCGCCGCCACCTCTTCACCCCCGCGCAAGTTGTCCACTGGAAAAATTTCAACCCCTACGATCCCTGGCGCGGGCTCGGCGACCTCGACGCCGCCCTCATCGCCGCCGAGGCCGCGCACGCCACCGGCGTTTACGTGCGCGACCTCATGCGCAACAACAATGACCAGGGCTACATCGTGATCGGCAAAAACGGCGTCGCCAGCGACGAGCAGCAGGAGCAGGTCACCGCCGCCCTGCGCGCCAAGCGCGCCGCCCTCGCCCGCGGCGAGGCCCGCGACCTCTTCCTCACCGGCGAACTCACCGTCGAGCGCGCGCAGCCCCTCGCAGCCGGCGCCGACCTCAACGCCGGCAAGGCACTCTCGCACCAGGAAATTTTCGTCGCCCTCGGCGTGCCGCCGAGCATGGCCGAGGTGAAGGCCAGCTACTCCATCGGCGCGGCCTCCGACCGCTACCAGCTCATCACCGGCACCTGCATGGCGCTGGCCGAGCGCATCGCCGGCGCCCTCGCCGCCATCGCCTCCCGCATGGCCGGCCGCGTGCTCGACGCCGAGTTCGACTGGGACGACCACCCCGTCATGGTCGAGGCGCGCGCCTCCCGCGTGGACACCGCCCTCAAACTCTGGGGCGCGGGCATGCCCATGCAAAAAATCAACGACTACCTCGGCCTCGGCATGGCGCCCTACCCCGGCTGGGGCACCGGCTACCTCCCCTTCTCCGTCGCGCCGGCCGCCGGCGCCGGCGAGGAAAAACCAAACGACCCGGCGCAAAACCCCGACTACGCCGAGGACGACGCCGACGCCGCCGCCGACGACGACGATGCCGGCGACACGCAGGCGCTCGCCCTCCGCCTCGCCGTGCTCGCCCGCTCCCGCCGCGCCGCGCCCGTGTGCGCCGCGCCCGACCCCCTCGACGCTCAGTTCGCCTGCGCCTGCCACGCCGGCGCCGGCGTGACGATGAAGGCCCGCCCCCCCCGCGAAGTCGCGCAATGGCGCGCGCTCATGGCCGCCCGCCGCGAGACCGTCGCCTCCTTCAAGTCCGCCTTTGGCCGCGCTCTCATGGCCGCCCGCAAGGAAACGCTCGCGAAACTCGACCGCGCAGAAAAAAGCCCGGAAGGCTGGTTTGTGGTGGCCGATGCCCATCTCGCTTTGGACGCCGCCGCCCGCGCCAAGGCCGCCGCCGCGGACCTGCTCTTCGACCTCGAAAACTTCAGCGCCCTCTTCCTCGACGCGATGGAACGGCAGCAGACCGCCGCGCTCGACAAGGCCGGCAAACAACTCTTCCGCGAGATCGGACGCGACGACCCCTTCCGCTACCCCCCGCCCGCCGCCGTCCAGTTCATCCGCGAGCGGCAAAACAGGCTCGCCGACGTGCCCGGTGAAATCCATGCGCAAATCAAGGCCGCCCTGGAAGAGGGCCTCAACGCCGGCGAGACGATGGCGCAACTCTCCGCCCGCGTGCGCGCCGCCTTCAACGGCATCGACCACGAGCGCGCCACCCGCATCGCCATGACCGAGACCGGCGCCGCCTACGGCGCCTCCCGCGAGGAAGCCATGCGCCAGGCCGGCGTGAAATACAAACGCTGGCTCACCTCCGGCAACGACAACGTCCGCCCCGCCCACGCCGCCGCCAACGGCCAGACCGTGCGCGCCGATGAAAACTTCATCGTCGACGGCGAGGAGCTCGCCTTCCCCTCCGACACCCGCGGCTCCCCCGGCAACGTCATCAACTGCCACTGCGTCGCCATCGCCGTCGCCCCCGACGAACTCGAATAACCACCGGCGCGGCAGCGCCGCTACTCACTACTCGCTACTCACTACTCACTACTCACTACTCGCTACTATTTCCTCCCATGCAAAAACTCCGCCGCGACATCCATCCCGCCTCCAAGGTCATCGACGAGGCCGCCGGCATCGTCGAATACACCGCCAGCGACGAGACGCTCGACTACCAGCATGAAATCGTCCGCGCCGCCGGCTGGCGCTTCACGCGCTTTGCCAAAAACGCCCCCTTCGTTGACAGCCACGACTACTCCTCGATCACCAAGCTCCTCGGCCGCGTGGAGGCTTTTGAAGTGACCGGCGGCAAACTCATCGAGCGCGTGCGCTACAGCCTCGAACCCGGCACCCTCGCCTTCTGGGCATTCAAGATGGTGCGTGATGGTTTCCTGAAGGCCGTCAGCGTGGGCTTCCAGCCCGTGCGCGCCGTCAGCAAATGGGACGCCAGCCCCCTCGCCTTCGCCGCCGAGTGCGCCGCGCTCGGCCTCGACGCGCAGGCCGCCGCCGCCGTGCGCGTCATTTTTCTGGAGCAGGAGCAGCTCGAACTCTCCCAGTGCGTCCTCGGCGCCAACCCCAACGCCCTCGCCCGCGCCTACAAGGCCGGCACCCTCACCGAGGAGGACATCGACAAATTTTTAGCGCAGATCACCACAGCGAAAACCGTGAGCCCGACCGCCAGTCCCGCCGAAGTCGAGGCCACCCGCCGGCGGGCGCGAATGGCCCTGCTGCTGGAAATCCAAAACAACCTGTAATCATCGTTATGAAATTCCTGTTCAATATCATCGCCTTCCTCGCCTGCGGCCACTTCCGCCTCGGCGTGGTCGAGCCCGGCGCCGGTGGCGCCGCCGCCAAAAGCGTGGACGAGCAACTGCTCGCCCTCACCCAGAAAATCAACACCCGCCTCGACCGGGTGGACGACATAGAAAAGGCAATCGCCGAGAACAAAAAAGGCTACGACACCCTCACCGGCACGATTGGCGAGGTGCAAAAGCAGATGCTCGCGCTGCAAAAGCTGCGCCTCTCCGCCCCCTCCTCGCCCGCGCGCAAAGGCCATGTCTCCGTCGAGTGCGCACGGCATCTCGGCGGCATCGCCCTCGCCCTCGGCCTCAAGCGCGGCCAGGTGCGCGGCGACACCGCCGAGGGCCTCGTCAAGGACATCCTCGGCATCGAGGCCAAGGCCGCCCTCGGCGCCGCCGACTTCGCCCTCACCGAGCACTACAGCGCCGAGGTGCTCGAACTCGTCGCCCAATACGGCGCCGCCCGCCAATACGGCACCGTCTTCCCCCTCGGCGCCGCCACGGTGAAGCTCCCGCGCCTCAAGACCGACCCCGCCTTCGGCCTCATCGCCATGAGCGCCTCCATCCCGGAAAAAAGCCCCGCCGTCGAGTGGGTCACTTTTTCGCCCAGCAAGTGGGGCGGCATGGTGCGCATCCCGGCGGAAATCGACGCCGACAGCATCGTCGCCATCGGCCAGTTCATCGCCCGCTACAGCGCCCGCCAGCTCGCCAAGCTCGAAGACCTCATCTTCTTCGCAGGCGACGGCGGCGCCACGCACGACAACCTCAAGGGCCTGCTCAAACTCGCCGGCGTCAACGGCCGCCTCATCGCCCTGGCCACCGGCAAGACCAAGTTCTCCGACGTCACCCTCGCCGCCCTGCGCGAGATGCGCGCCCTGCCCTCCACCGCCGTGCTCGGCTCCAGCGCGTATTTCTTCCACCAGACCTTCGAGCAGTGCTTCATCGCCTTCAACACCGGCGGCGACAAGCCCTACAACGCCAGCGCCGCCGCCGGCGGCGCCACGCTCGACGGCTTCCCCATCCGCTGGGTCGAGAGCCTCCCGCCCTGGAGCAAGGCCGCCAGCGTCTCCACCACGTTCGGCCTCTTCGGCGATCCGAGCTACCACTACCTCGGCGTCCGCGGCGTCGTGCGCTACGACACCTCCACCGAGGCCGGCTTCAACACCGACGAAATCCTCGTGCGCTGCCTGGAGCGCTTCACCACCGGTCTCATGGCCCCCGACGCCATCGCCGGCATCGCCACCGGCGGCGCCTCCGGCTGAGCCGGCCGCACCGACCGCAATCGACCGCAATCGACTTCAATCGATTGCAGTCGAAAAAAACCAACGCCATGAACCTGACCCTCGGCACCCTCTCCACCCTCAAGGCCTGGCTGCTCAACCCGGACCTGCTCGGCAAAACCGCCTACGACTCCGCCATCGCGGAACTCGGACGCGGCACCGCCGCGCGCTTCGAGCTGTTCTGCAACCGGCAGTTCGCACGCGCCACCCGCACCCGCGTGGTGGACGCCTCGCTCTGCCAGTTGTCCCTTGCCGCCTTCCCCGTGGAAAGTGCGCCCGAGGTCGAGGCCTGCTACGAAACCGGGGGCGGCTTCACCGCCGCCCCCGGCGATCTGGCAAAATTCGCCGCCGCCAGCGGCGTTGTCTGGCTCGCGCCCACCGACGCGCTCCAGCGGCGCCTCACCTGGACGGGCGGCTACTGGCTCGACGAAAGCGCAGACGGCACGGGCGCCCTCCCCGCGGGCGCCGCCCCCGTGCCCGATGCGCTCCGCCTTGCCTGGCTCCAGCAGTGCGCCCGCGACTGGGCGCGCCGCCAGAAGCTCGGCATCCCCCCCGCCGCCACCCAGTCCGCCGCCGAGGCCGCCGCCGCCTTCCTCCCCGAAGTCGCCGAAACCCTCGCCGCCTTCAAACGCCACGCGCTCTGAAAACTTAACTCAAACTCAACTCAACTCATCATGCCAAAATATATCGACAATACCAACGCCGGCTACCTCCCGCACAACCGCTCCGAGGTCGCCGGCCACATCCAGTGGTTCTTCTCCGAAGGCGCCACTTCCCTCGCCGAGGCCCGCAAAAAAGGCTTCCTCGACATGGGCGTCTTCCTCGGCGCCGAAATCAAATCCGAGGACAAGGCCATCGAGGTCAAAAAAGCCAACGAGGGCAAAATCTTCACCGCCTACAAACTCGGCGGCGAAGTCACCCTCGGCCTCGAACTCACCACCAACGAGGTCGCCGACATGCGCAAGGCCCGCCTGCTCCTGCTCGGCGCGGACCAGCCCGCCTTCACCCAGACGGCGCTCGCCGCCGTCGCCACCTGCACCCTCGGCAATTTCGCCGCGGAGCCGGCGAAGCTCAACCACGCCTACCAGCTCCTCACCGCCGCCGGCGCGCCCGTGCGCAAGGTGACGACGCTCGTCATCGACGACCTGGTCGAGGGCGTGGATTACGTCCTCAACCGCCGCCTCGGCATCGTGCGCTTTATTAACGAAGCCACCCTGCCCGACGCGGCCCCCGCCACACTCACCGTCACCGCCGCCGCCATCACGCCCTCCGACGACGACTTCATGGAGAGCGTGCAGGCCATGCAAATCCCGCGCCGCCGCGGCTACTCGCACTTCCTCGTCTGGGATGGCACCACCGACGCCAACCTTGTCATGGAATTCGAGCCCCGCCCCACCGAGGTCGGGGTCACTGGCGGCCTGAAAATCGAGGGCGAAAACGCCAGCGAGGCCAAGATCACCGTCTCCTTCACAAGCACCGACGAGCTCGTCCGCGTCCGCGCTTAAAAACCAACCCTCGACTGCAATCGACTTCCATCGATTGCAGTCGAAAACAACAAAACCATGACTGAAACCATCAAACAGCGCACCGCGCACATCACCCCCGAAAACGGCGACGCCGTCACCGTGCGCCGCATGGCGCACAAGCCCGCCCGCGAATTTCTCAGGCTCCTCTCAAAGCACGCCGCCGCGCTTGCGCCGGCCCTCGGCGCCGGCGACACCGCCGCGCTCTTTGCCAAGGCGCAGGAACTCGTTGTCGCGACCGACGAACTCTCCACCCATCTCATCGCGCACAGCACCGGCCTCGCGCCCGACCAGATCGACGGCCTCGACTTCATCGTCGCCCTCGAAATCCTCCGCGCCGCCCTCGAACTCAACCTGGGCGACGAGCTAAAAAAATCCTTGCTCGGAATCAGGGAAGCGCTCGCCGCCCTCTTTCCGAGCATGACCAGGACGAACGCTACGGCGAACTCTACGCCTGGCTTGTAGAGAGCGGCTTCCCTCCAGACTACCTCGACCGCTGCACCCTCTTCGACCTCGACCTGCTCGCCAGAAAAACCGCCGCACGGCAGAAAAAATAACCAGTGGCGAGTAGCCAGTGGCGAGTAGCGAGTAGAACAAACCTCCGCCAGCCGACTGCTCACTACTCGCTACTCACTACTCGCTACTCGCTACTCGCTACTCGCTACTCGCTACTCGCTACTCACTACTCGCTACTATATAACAATGTTCGTCTCCACCCTCGAAATAATCACCCGCCTTCGGGCGTTTTTGGAGTCGCTTAAGGCGCCCTCCGGCGAGCCGCTTTTCGAGCTCGTGCGCTGCTACGACTCCACGCAGATCGAGCACGCCTTCGCCGACCTCCTCGTCGAAAACCAGCGCCGCGTATGCCTCGTCCTGCCCGGCCGCTGCGCCTACGAGCACGCGCGCGAGGGGCTCAAACTGCGCGTCGCCAAGGCCCCGCAGTTCCAGCTCCTCATCTGCGACACCGACCGCGAAAACGGCTCCGCCGCCCTCCTCGGCGGGCCGGAAAACATCGGCGTGGTCGCCCTCGCCGACCTCGTGGCCGACGCCCTCGCCGGCAAAAACCTCGGCCTGCCCTTCGTCGCCCTCGCCCCGGTCGAGGGCGACGACTTGCAGGTCTATGACACGTCCAAGCCCGGCGACCCCGGCCGCAAGGGCTGGCTGCTCACACTCGAAACCTTCGCCGGCGCCGCCCACATCTCCGTGCCGCCGGTGCGCGGTTAAATAAAATGTCTCCCCTCGACAAAGCCGCCGCCGCCGCCGCCGAGCCGGCCATCGCCGGCATCACGCACGTGGACGCGTCGAGCAACCAGCAGGCCGTCCCCGTGCCCTGGGGCGTTGGCAAAAACCCCTTCGCCCTCACCTGGGTCATCCCGGAGGCCGCCAATGTCTGGACCAAGGACATCAAGCAAAAGGTCGGCAAAAAAAACACCACCGTCGGCTACGACTACTATTGCGACGTTGCCGGCATCGCGTGCGTCGGCCCCGCCCACACCATCCACTGGATTGAGGTGGACGGCGAAATGGCCTGGCAGGGCGCGCGCACGCGCAGCCCCGGCGCGCACGAGGAGACGTTCGTCACCGGCGTGGGCACCTTTTACGTGACGTGGGGCGCATGGGACCAGCCCGCCGACACGCGGCTGCTCAATTCGCTCTCCGGCCAGACCCACCCCGCCTACCGCGGGCAGGTGCGCGTGGTCGTCAAAAGCCTCTACTGCGGCAGCCACGGCGCGACGGTGCCCACCGTGCGCATCTGCGTCGCCCGCGCGCCCGACCCCTCGCCGCTCGGCCTCGCCCTCGACCCGCCGCGCCTCGCCGGCGCCGCGCAACAGGGCGGCGAGTCCGCCATCGGCGCCATCCTCGAACTCGCCGGCCACCCCGCCTTCGGCGCCGGCCTGCCCGCCTCCCTCTTCGGGCAGAACGACTGGCAGGCCGCGCACGCCGCCGTCGCCCAGGAGTCCCAACTCGGCGGCCTCTCCCCGACCCTCGACCGCGCCCAGCCGCTGCGCGACGCGTTGAAGGACCTCGCCGCCTACTACGAGGGGTTTTTCCGCCTCGAAAACGGGCGCCTCCGCCCCGGCTTTTTCCCGCGCGCCGCCGCCGCCCCCGCCGGCCTGCCCGTGCTCGGCCTGCACGACTACACCCTGCGCCCGCAAATCAAGGCCACCGCGCTGGCCGCGCAGACCAACGCCGTCGCCCTCAAATACCGCAACGGCGCCGACGCCTTCAAGGAGACCCTCGCCCTCGCCGAGGCCCCCGACGCCATCGCCGCCGCCGCCAGCCGCGAGCCGGCCGACGTGTCCATGCCCCACGTCATTCTCGCCGCGCAGGCCGCAAAACTCGCCGCGCGCGCCGCCGCCGACGGCGCCGCCGGCGAAATCACCGCCGAGGGCGCCGAGGTGCGCCCGGCCCGCGCCGTCAACGCCGGCGGCTCCGCGCTCCAGGCCGGCGACCAGTGCCGCACGCGCCTCATCGCGCTGGAGGATGAGTTGCTCGTGCGCGTCACGCGCCGCACCGACAACCGCGACGGCACCGTCTCCCTCGACTTCGCCGCCGAGAAGGGCGCCGCCCCCTCGCCCGCGACCGCGGACCCCGACCCCGCGCCCGCCACCGGCCGCTACACGCCGCTGCCCGTCGCCTCCGCCCGCGTGTGGGAGCTGCCCTCCGGCCTCGCGCCCACGGCCGGCGGCATCCACATCGCCATCCTCGCGCAGCGCCCCGCCGCGCAAAGCGAAAGCGGCCTCACGCGCCAGAACGTCGTCGGCTTCTCCATCTGGCACTCCGGCGCCGGCGCCTCCTACGACACCCTCGGCTCGCAAAACTTCTGGGCCGTCAAATGCACGCTCGACGCCGCCTTAAGCGAGGGCACGGCCCCCGTTAATGTCTCCCTGACGCCCGACCCCGACGCCATCGACATCGACCGCGTCGAGCCGCAGACGCCCGACAACCAGGTCAACAACACCCTGCTCCTCCTCGCCGGCGGGGAGGTGTTTTCCATCGGCGCGCTCGCCTTCGACGAAAACGGCGGCCTCGACGCCGCCACCGCCATGCGCGCGCGCCTCGGCACCGCCGGCGCCGCCCACGCCGCCGGAGAGGAATGCTGGCTGGTCTGGCGCGACGAAATCCGCGCCTTCACCCACGCCGCCTTCATCTCCGCCGGCTCGCGCCTCTTCAAACTCCAGCCCTACAACTCCGGCTTCCTCGAACTCGACGACGCCCCCGTCATCCAATACCACTTCCGCGACCGCGGCCCGGAGGCCCCGCAATGCACGGTGACAACGCCCGCCTCGCCCGTCGCCGGCTCGCCCCTCGTCTTCGAGGGCGCGGTCTTCGACATCAACGGCGATCTCGCCTCCTACGAATTCCGCGCGGAACAACTCGACCCCGGCGCCGGCAACACCGTCATCGGCACGCTCACCCTCGCCGCCGGCGTGCCGCTCCCCGTCGAGCGCGCGCAACTCGCGCTCAAGTGCGCCAACGCCTTCCCCCGCGCCGGCGTGTGGCGCCTCGCGCTCAAGGCGGCCGACGAGGCCGGCGCCGCCGGGCACGCCGCCACGCTCCCCTTCACCGTCGCCGCCCGCGTGGACGGCGGCTGGGGCGAGCCGGTTCCGGAGCCGCCCGCCGCGCCGGAAAACCTCTCCGGCGCCGGCGGCGTGGAGACGATCGTCTGGTCCTGGGCGCAGGCCGGCGCCGGCGCCGTCGCCGGCTGGCAGCTGTGCGTGCGCGACATGCCCGGCCTGGAGGACCCGGAGGTCACGCACGACGGCCTCGCCGCCGCCACCCGCGCCACCCCCGCCGGCGCCGGCCAGACGCTCTACTGCCGCGCCCGCGCCATCGGCAAAAACGGCCTCGCCTCGCCCTGGACCGCCGAGGCCGCCGCCACCGCCCTCTCCCTCTCCACCGACGCCCTCGCCTCCGCCGGCGCGAGCATCGCCGAGTTGCAAACCAAGCTCCCCGGCCTCGCCCGCGACATCAAGGCGCTCCTCCTCGCCCAAGGCGACACCCACGCCGCCGTGCAGGTGCTCGCCGAGGCCTTTGTCCAGCCCGACGGCACCCTCGCCGTGCGCCACGCCGTCACCCTCGACAACAACGGCTGGATCACCGGCACCGAGCAGTTCAACGGCGGCCCCGGCAGCGATTACTTCGACGTGCTCGCCTCCTCCTTCCGCGTCCGCGCGCCGGGCGCCGCCGGCGTCGTCGCCTTCGAGGTCGCCAACGGCGAAATCCGCGCAAAAAAAGCCGTCATCCCGCTCATCACCTCCGACATGATCAGCGTCGGCTCGCTCTCCGCCATCACCGCCACCATCGGCCTGCTCAAATCCGCCGAGGCGCCCAACGCCCGCCTCGAAATCACCACCGACCAGATCAACGTCTATGACCAGAACAACACCCTTCGCGTCCGCCTTGGCCGCCTGGCTGACTGACCTCTGGAGGAGAATCAAAACCATGTTCGGCCTCCAAGTCTTCAACGCATCCGGCGGCAAAACCCTCGACGTGAGCGACCGCGTCGGGCTGCTCCTGGGCACCTTCGTTATCCCGAAATGCACCCCCGCCAACTACAACGCGGGCCTGTGCACCGGCTCGCTCTACATCCCCGAACTCGACGGCACCCGCGGCACGCCCTTCACCTTCATCGCCAAAACCGAGGGCTATTGGCAGGACGGCGGCAGCCGCCGCTACCCGACCATCGACGCGATCAACGGCACCATCGCCTGGACCAACCTCACCGGCTACGACTTCACCGTGGCCTACGGCGTTTTTTAAGAACCATGCCAACCCATTACGGACTCGAAGTGCGCTCCACCGCCGGCACCCTCCAAATCTACCGGGGTGCGTTCAATTACGTGTTCAAACGCAAGGTCTCCGTCCCGCAAATCTCCCCCGACTCCGGCTACGGCCACGGTGCCGAATACCGCATCGTGCCGCTGCACCCCACCTCGCTGCTCGCCATCCGCCCCCCCTTCGACGTCTCGCAAAACGGCACGCCTTCGAGCCAGTATCCTTATTGCGCCTTCGCCGTCTATGGCTCGGGCGGCGCCCCGTTCGACGCATGGGAATTCGCCCCCGTCGGCGAAACCGACGAGCACTACGGCATCAAGGTCTGGGATGAATGGGGCGACATCACCTTCAACTCCGCCGAGCACACCATGAAAATCGCCGGCGGGCTCAACGCCCAGTTCGCCGACAGCCCCCTGCACGACAACTACGCCGTGCCAGCCACCGCCGCCGGACGCACCCTCGCCGTCGTCCTCCGCGCCGCCTTCTGGTGGCACTCCGCCACCGACGACCGGCCCTGCAACACCGCCGTCCGGCTCTCCGGCGCCAGCTTTGTCTTCAACCGCCACTACCAGCCCGCCAACTCCACCCCCGGCGCAGAATTTGGCGACCCCAACACCGGCTACCTCCTCGTGGACATCACCGACCATTTATGACCGCCCCGACTGCAATCGACTCCAGTCGATTGCAATCGATTGCAATCGAAAACCAAAAAATGAAACGCTACGCCCTCAACCTCCGCTTCGCCGCCATGACCGCCCTCGACCCCGCCGTCGATGCCGGCGGCGCCGCCCTCACCCCCGCCGGCCTCGCCCCCTCCGCCGCCGACTCGCCCGCCATCACGCTCGCCGCGCCCTGGTGGCACGCCCCGGCCTTCACCCTCTGGGGCGAGTTCGCCTTCGACACCGCCGCCGGCAGCGCCGCCTGGCTCCTCGCCCTCGAAAACGCCGAAGGCGGCCTCACCCTCGGCGCGGCCATCGCCGCCGGCGAGATCACCGTCAGCGACTACGAAAGCGAGGCCGTCCTCCGCTTCCCCCTCCCCGCCGGCGGGCGCTTCCGCCTCGCGATCAGCGCGACCGCCACCACCCTCTCCGCCGCCGTCGCCGGCCTCGCCAAGGCCGCCGTCTGCGACAACACCCACGCCGGCGCCGCCCGCCTCCTCCTCGCCGGCGCCGGCACCGCCGGCCTCGTCATACCCCACCTCGCCATCCTCCCGCACGCCACCTCCGCCGCGCTGCTCCCCGTGCTCTCCGAACTCGACGACGCCTCCGGCTCCGCCCCCGGCATCAACGCACTCCTCTTCCCCGACGGCGATCCCGCCCTCTGGCCCGACGGCGACCCCGTCGCCTGGCCCGGCTGAGCGCCACCCAACCACTCGCTACTCGCCACTCGCTACTCGCTACTAATGAGCAAAACCATAAACGACACCACCATCCCCACCGTCACCCCGCAGGCCGCCGACCGCTTCCCGCTCGGCCGCCCCGGCGTCAACACCGCCTACGCCGCCACACTCGCCCAGCTCCAGTCCGCCTTGATACCCGGCCTGAAAGGCGACAAAGGCGACACCGGCGCGACCGGACCCGCCGGCCCCGCCGGCCCCACGGGCGCGACCGGCCCCAAAGGCGACAAGGGCGACACCGGTGACACCGGCCCTGAAGGCCCGGCCGGCCCGCAAGGCCCGAAGGGCGACACCGGCTCGACCGGCCCCGCCGGCGCCACGGGCGCAACGGGCGCGACCGGCCCCAAGGGCGACAAAGGCGACAAGGGCGACACCGGCGGCGCCGGCCCCGAAGGCCCGTCCGGCCCGCAAGGCCCCGCCGGCGCCGGCATCTCCATAAAAGGCGTCCTCGATTCCGAGGACGATCTGCCCGCCAGCGGCGACGCGGGCGACGCCTACATGATCGACGGCAATTTTTGGGTGTGGAGCGGCGAGGCCTGGCAAAACACCGGCCCCATCCAAGGCCCCGCCGGACCCCAAGGCCCCGCTGGCCCCGCTGGCGCCACCGGCGCCACCGGGGCACAGGGGCCAAAGGGCGACAAGGGCGACCCCGGTGCCGACGGAGCGCCCGGCGCCGCCGGCGCAACCGGCACGAAGGGCGACACCGGCGCGACCGGCCCCAAGGGCGACAAAGGCGACCCCGGTGCAGACGGAGCGCCCGGCGCCGACGGTGCAACCGGCCCGCAGGGCGCAACCGGCGCGCAAGGACCGAAGGGCGACACCGGCGCGCAGGGTCCGGCGGGCGCGGCGGCCACCATCGCCGTCGGCAGCGTCACCACCGGCGCCGCCGGCACAAACGCCGCCGTCACCAACGCCGGCACCGCCGCCGCCGCCGTGTTCAACTTCACCATCCCCCGCGGCGCCACCGGCGCGCAGGGACCGAAGGGAGACAAGGGCGACACCGGCCCGCAAGGACCCTCCGGCGGCGGCGGCTCCGGCGCCGGCGTGAATCCCTACACGGGATGGCAGACCGACATCCAGAACCTCTACACGACGGGCGGCTACAAGTTTTATTATATCGACTTTGCCCAATTCGAGTATGGCGCGGAGGAGGGGGTTTATGACATCGTCAACCTCGGAGGCGCCATGACCCTCGCCGCCCCCGGCATGGAAATCATCGGCCCGAACGGGGGGAGCTACGGCAGCGTCCAAATACACGGCGGCGGCGGCGCGCTGCGCTTCTACTACATGCCCTGGGACGGACGCTGGATTTTCCTCGGCGGCAACGGGCGCTACTTCTTCAACAGCGGCGGCGGGGGGGGAAGCTCCTGAGGACCGACTGCAATCGACTCAAATCGACTGCAATCGACTGCAATCGAAAAAAAAACAGCACCATGACTCCCATACGCGATTTTTTATACGCAATCGACCGCGCCATCTGGCCGCTGGCCGAACTCTCCGCAAAGACCGTGCTCGCGCACAATCCGCAGGCGCGTTTTCACCTTGTCTGCCTCGACTGCGAGCCGCCGGAGAGGAGCGCCGTGCCAATCGCCTCGCATCTGCGCGTCTCCACGGAGGAGGTGCGCAATTATGTGAAATATGATGTCGGGAAATACAATTTTCACTGGGGCTACGGGGCGGCGGCGCGGTTCTTTGTGCAATTCATGCCGCATTTGCACCAGGTCATTTATCTGGATTGTGATACCATTTGCCTGAAGCCGGTTGATATTGAGCCGGTGCGCGCGGTCGCCTGCTGCCGCTACACCCGCTACGGCGCGGGGTCGCAGGGGGAGACCGCCGAATACCTCAACCTCGTCTTCCCTTCCGGTGCCGCCATCGCCGAGGCCGGCGTGCTCGTGCTCAATGTGGATTGGATGCGCGAGGTCGATTTCATCGCGCGGCTCTACGACGGACTCGAAAGCTATCAAGACCTTTTTCGCCATCGCTTCTACCCCGAAAACATCGCCCTCGTGACACGGTTTCCTGATGACATCACATGGCTGCCGCTTAACTACAACGCAGGCCTGGCGGACTTCCAGCGCGGCCGCGTCGCCGAGGCGGACACCATTATATACCACGTGCATCAGGAGGTGAGCGGCATCCTCCCGAAAATAGCCTTCGTCGAAAACTACCTCCGCACCGGACCCATCCACATCGCCTACATCACAGACGGCTCCACCGGGTCGATCATGATGATGGAAATCTCCATGCGCTCCGTGCGCCGGCACAACCCCTCGGCGCGCTTCTGGGTGGTCTCCACCCTGCCGCTGCGCGGCAACTTCCGCAACGTCGTCATGCCCCTCCCCGAAAGCCTCCTCTTCGAGGAGCGCCCGCACTGCCGCCACTCACGCGCCAACCTCCTCAAGTTCCTCCTGCCACGCCTGCCCGTGGAGCGGCTCGTTTACCTCGACACCGACACCTTTTGCACGGGCCGCCTCGACGCACTCTGGGCGCTCACCGCAAAGGACGGCATCCACATCGCGCCGCACCCCGACGCCACACGGGAGGCGAAGGAACTCTTCGGCGGCACGTATTACAACGCCGGCGTCCTCGCCCTGAACCTCCCCTGGTTGCGCCTCATCGATTTTGAGCGGCGCTCCCTTGAGTGGGTGCCGCCGACGCCGGCGGAGCTGCCGCCGCACCTCTGGATGGCGGACGAGACGCTGCTAAACACGCTCTGGCGCGACGCATTCGCGCCGATGCCGGAAGCGTTCAACGTCACCCGGCCGGGGCGGCGGGAGGGCGTCATCCACCACTTCTGCAACAGCGGCCAGAAGGGCCGTTTTTTAAACACCGTCGCCGCCCTGGGCGGCTTCGACGGCTGACCTCCTCACCTTTCACCCGCCATGATTTTCACCACCCACGCCTCCCGCACTTTCGCCCTGCTCCTCGACCAGCCCGACTGGTCGCAGCGCCCTTCGCTCACCATGACGCTCGGCGCCGCCGTTGACCAGGCCCTCTCCGGCCGCGAGAACCGCCGCCCCGCCCACGCTCTCCCGCGCTGGTCGCTCTCCCTGCGCTACACCCTCGCGCGCGCCCCCGCCCTCTCATGGCTCGAAGGCGCCCTCGCCCTCCAGCGCGACACCCTCCTCGCCGTCCCCCTCCCGTTCGACACCCTCGCCCCCGCCGGCTGGCCCGGACGCATCCTCTCCCCGCAACTCGCCCTCGCCTGGGACGGCTCCCCCAACCCCGCCCCCGGCGCCTTCGCCCTCCTCACCGCCGCCGACCTCGCCGGGAGCGCGGGCGGCCCGCCCGCGACAGGCTTCCCCCGCCTCGCCCCGCTCCTCGCCGGACGCCTCAAAACCCGCCCCGAACTCACCGCCCTCAACGACCGCGAATGCCGCTTCGCCATCGAACTTGAGGAGGCCTCGCCAGACTGGTGCTCCCTCTCCCCCGCGCCCCCGGAGGCCGGGGCGCCGGTGTCCGTTGACTGGCCCGCCGCCCTCTCCGCCAACTGGCGCGAGCAACCCGCCGACACCATCGAGGACCTCTCCGCCGCCGCCACCATCGGCGCCGGCCGCGAGCCGGCCGTCGAGGATGACTCCGCGCCGTGGCGCGTGCAAAAATTCCTCCTCACCCTCTCCTCCCGCGCGCAAATCCGCGCCCTCCTCAATTTCTTCGCGGCGCGCAAGGGTCGGGTCCAGTCATGGGTGGTGCCCTGGCTCCTTGCGCCCGCGGAGAACCCCGACAACCCCGCCGCCCCGCACTTCACCCGCTGCCGCTTCGCCTCCGACTCGCTCACGCTCACCTTCCAAAGCGACGCTGTCGCCGAGGCCCAGATCGAGGTCGCGCAACTCCCTTGGGAAATCTCCCTCAGCGCCGGCGAGCAGCCGGAGCAGCCCGCAATCGCCCACCTCTACCGCCTCACCGCCGACCTGCCCGACTCCCTCGTCCTCTGGCGCTTCACCGACTGGGAAAGCCCCCTCGCCCGCAACGAACCCGCACCCGTCACCTACGCACCCGCCCGCATCGAACACGACGCCGTCACACGCGACATCAACCTCGACGACGACGACGTCACCCTCACCGCCACCCTCGACGACACCCCCGCCGCCGCCGCACACCCCCTCGCCCTCGTGGTGCGCCGCGCCCTCGACTGCCCCCTCCGCCTCGAAATACTCCGCTGCGACCCCGCCGCCCCGGCCGCCGCCGAGGAACTCTTCAGCGGCCTCATCGCCGATGTCACGCTGGAAGGCCGCAAACTCACCGCCACCGCCACCATCCTCGGCGGCAAACTGGAGGTGAAGGTGCCCCGCTTTTATTTTTCCAAAACCTGCAACCACACCTTCGGCGGCTTCGGCTGCGGCCTGCCCCCGCAGACCGCCGCCGCCACCATCGACGCCCTCACCGACGCCACCCACCTCGCCATCACCGTCGGCGACGCCCCCGACGCCATCGACCTCTCCCAGCCCGGCGCCCTCACCGGCGCGTGGTTCTCCGTCGGCGCCGGCCTCGCCATGCAACTCCGCGCCATCGCCGCCGACGAAGGCGCCGGCCCCGCCCGCGCCATCACTCTCACCCGCCCCCTCCGCGACACCGCCGCCCTCGCCGGCGCCACCGTCATCCTCCGCCTCTCCTGCGACAAAACCATCGCCGGCTGCGCCCGCTGGGGCAACGCCCTCAACTTCGGCGGCCACCCCCAAATGGGACCGCAAAACCTCTCCATACCCACCCGCGAAACCAACGCCGCCGGCGGCAAAAAATAACCGCAATCGACTCATGTCGATTGCAGTCGATTGCAGTCGAAAAAAACACCACCACGCCATGCACCCTTTTTTCCACGACCCGGCCCGCTGCCAGCTCCTCGCCGCCGAAGCCGCCCTCTGGCAAGGCACCCGCTTTTTCAAGGGCAGTTGCGCGCGCGGCCACGGCGTCGATTGCGTCCGCTACGCGCACGCCCTCCTCCGCGTGTGCGGCGCGGTGCCGGTAGCGTTCGACTTCCCCGCCTACGACCTCGACCACGGCAGGCACAGCCACACCCCGCAACTCCTCATCACCCTCCTCACGCACCCGGCCCTCGTGGGCCGCTTCGCGCTCACCCCGCCAGCCGCGCCGCGCCTCCCCGGCGATCTCTACGGCCTGCGCTCAGGCCGCGCCGACCACCACCTCGCCATCCACCTCCCCGACGGCAACGTCACCCACGCCCTTGAACATCACGGCGTCGTCATCCACCCCGCATCCGACGAAAACTTCCAGCGCCGCATCCTCTACATCCTCCGCCCCGTGGAAGCCCCGCTCCTCACCGCCGGGGCATCGGAAACTTCGGCCAGTCCCGCTTACGCTCCTGCGTCACCCGCGCCCAAATATAAAACAGGAGCAGTCCCGCCACCTCCAGCAACGCCACCACCGCCCCCGCCTTGTGATAGCCCTCCGCCGCCACCAAAATAGCCGGTGCGAAAAATGCCATTAAAAGATACGTCCAAGCCATTATTCCCATGCCCGCAAACGAAATCTCAATTGCCCTTCTTTTCAAGTCCAATGTTGCACCTATTTTAAGCGAGGCCGGAAAAAGCCTCTTCAACTTCCGCAACACTCTCGCCGAAGGGCAACGCGCCGCCGCGGAATTTAATAAAACCATCTCCAACGGCGATGTCGCCCTCCGCAAATGGGCATCCGCCGCCGGCGCCTTCCTCGGCGCGCAGGCCCTCCGCGGCTATGTCGCCGAGGCCGAAAAGGCCCGCAAGGCCACGCAGCAGCTCCACACCGCCCTGCTCCTCGCCGGACGGCCCTCCGCCGAGCGCGCGTTCCTCGCCCAGGCCTCCGCCTTGGAGCGCCTCACCAACTTCTCCGCCGAGGAAGTCATCGCCGTCCAGCGCCTCCTCGTCGCCGGCGGCGCCAACACGCGCCAGACGCAGGCCCTCACCGCGGCCGTCCTGGACTTCGCCGCCGCCACCGGGCAGGACGCAACCTCCGCCGCGCAACTCATCTCCCGCGAAATCAAAAACAACACCGGGGAACTCGGCCGCTACAAAATCGCACTCGACTCCTCCAAGGACCGCGTGACCGCGATGACCGAGGCCCTCGCCGCCTACGCCGGCGGGCAGGCCGGGGCCGCAGTCGCCGACGCCGTCCACCGCAAAACCACCGTCGAAATCGCCGACGCCACCAAGCAGCTCGGCGACACGCTCATCACCCTCCGCAACGCCTTTGTCGCGGGCATCGCGCCAATGGCCAGAAGCACCGCCACCGCCCTGTCTTCGGCGGGTGCCTTCGGCAACCTCGCCGAGGGCGCGGCCAAGGCGGCGGGAAAGTTTGCCCCGCTGGTGCTCGCCATCGCCGCAATACCGATGGCGAGCAAGACGGTGTTGGCAGTCATCAATCCGCTTCGCACTGGCTTCGTGATGCTTGCCGGCGACGCGCAAATGACCATTTCCAAGGTCCAGCAACTCACAAAGGCGCTCGGCCTTTTGCAGACTTTGAAAACCAGCACCGGCGGCGTCACCCTCGGCGTCGCCAGCCTCGTCGCCACCGCCGCCATCGGCGGCTACGCCATCGGCACGGCCCTCGGCAACGCCATCGCCGCCGGCATCGAAAAACGCCGCCAGGCCGTCATCGCCGCCACCACCGACGCCACCCAGGCCAGCCTCGCGATCATAAAACAGGCCGCCGCCATCCGCTCCCAAGAGCAGGCAAAGGAAAATGCCGAAGAACTGCGCGCCCAAATCGCCGCCTTGGAAAAAGAAAAAAAACGGCTGACCGACCTCGGGAATAAAACAACCCGCGTGCAAACCCCCTACGGCGCCGGCGCCGCCATCAAACGCGGACTTGATGGACTTGAGACCGCCCAGCTCGCCACCCTCGAAAACAACCTCCTCGGCCTCCGCCGCTCTCTCGCCGACCTCGAAAACGAGCAGCAAAACGCCGCCACCATCAGAAGAAACCTCAACGCCGACGCCGAGGCCGCCGAGCGCAAACGCGTGGACGCCCTCGTCGAACAACTCGACAAACTCCGCGATGTCCGCGCCGAGCAGGAGCTCGCCGCGATGGACGCCGCCGCCCAGATCGCCACCCTCACCGACCGCGCCTGGGACCTGCGCGCCGCCCTCGACGCCGTGGGCGAAGGCGGCGGCGAACGCGAGGAAGCCCAGCGCCTCGCCCTCCTCAACCAGCTCGCCCCCGTCGAAGCCCGCATCGCCGAAATCGAAGAGCGGGAGAAGAAAAAAACCGAGGACGCCGCCACCAAAAAAAGCCTCTACCAAATCGAGACACAGGCCATCCAGGCCGAACTCAATGGCAACACCCAACTCGCCGCCCAGCTCCGCGACGAACTCGCCCTCCGCAAGGAAATCGCCGCCACCAACGACCCCGCCGCCGCGCAAGCCCGCCTCGACGCCGAAAAAGCCCTCGCCGCGCAGAAAAAAGCCGAGGAGACCGCCGAAGCCGAAGCCGCGAAATTCCGCTACGAAATCGAGACGCGCGCACTGGAAGCCGAGGCCGAGGGCAACACCCGGCTCGCCGCCACCCTCCGCGAAAAACTCGCCCTCCTCAATGAAATCGCCGCCACCGGCGACCCCGCCGCCGCAAAGGCCCGCCTCGACGCCGAAAAAGCCCTCGCCGACGAGCAGGAAAAACGCGCCCAGGCCGCCCTCGCCGACGCCCGCGACGAACTCACCCTCCAGCAACGCCTCACGGCAATCGCCGACACCCGCGCCGCCATCGAAGGCGACCTTCACCTCACCCAGCGGGAACGCAACGCCCTCGTCATTCCGCAACTGCGCGAGGAAAACCGCCTCCTTCAGGAAAGGCTCAACAAACTCCGCGCCCTCGCCGACGCCGAACCCGACCCCGCCAGGCGCCTCGAATACGATCGCGAAATCGGCGACACCTCCCGCCGCATCACCGACAACACCGCCGCCATCTCCGGCGCCGCCCCCCGCTCCCAGGCGGAGGAAGTCTCAATCGCCTACGCCGGACTCTCCGACTCCCTCGGCACCGACGCCCAGCGCGCCGCCCAGGCCTGGGCCGACGCCTCCGACTCCATCCGCACCAGCATGGGCTCCGCACTCGCCGACATGATCTGGCAGACCGGCTTCACCCGCGACGCCATCAAAAACCTCGGCATGAGCATCGCCGAAAACTTTGTCCAGATCGGCGCAAAAATGGCCGCGGACTGGATTTTCCAGCACACCGTCATGGCCGCCTGGAGCGCCATCTTCCGCGCCAAGGAGGTTGTCGGGGACACCGCCACCGAAGCCTCAAAAACCGCCATCACCACCGCCGGCGAGAACGCCCGCGTCGGCATCAAGGCCGCCTCCGAAGCCGCCAAGACCGGCATCGTCGCCGAAAGCGAAGTCACCCAGACCGGCATCACCGCCGCCAACGCCGCCGCCCGCACCACCACCAACACCACCGAAGGCATGAGCTGGCTCGGCAAGGCCGCCGTCGGCGCCATGAACGCCGTCGCCTCCATACCCTACGTCGGCCCCATCCTCGCCGTCGCCGCCGCCGCCGCCATAATTGCCGCCGGCATCAAACTCCTCACCGGCGGCTTCCGCAAAGGCGGCTACACCGGCGACGGCCCCCCCGGCGAAGTCGCCGGCCCCGTCCATCGCGGCGAATACGTCATCCCCGCGCCCGCGGTCGACGCCATCGGCCTCGAAAACATCCCCTCCCTCCTCGCCGGCGCCCTCACCGCCCCCGTCCCCGCCTACGCCGCCGCCGGCCCCGCCGCGCGAAACGACGCCGCCGCCGGCGCGCAACCCATCTCCATCGCCGTCTGGGACAACCGCCGCAACGCCGGCCAATGGCTCCACCGCCAAAGCGGCCGCCGCCTCCTCGCCCAAACCCTCCGCAAAACCGCCTGGGAACGCGGTCAGGCAACCTGACAATTTAAGTTTCCCCACCCCTGCCACCACTCCCACCACTGCCACCCCTGCCACCACTCCCATCACTGCCAGCCCTGCCACCCATGCTCACCGTCACCATCACCCTCGACCCCGCCAGCCGCGCCGTCATGGCCCGCCTCCAGACAGCCGGCCCGCGCATCCAGGCCGCCATCCTCAACGCCATCGACGAGGAAAACCAATACACCATCGGCGTCATCACCGCCCGCCGCCTCTCCCGCCGAGGCCCCGACACCCTCGGCGTGCGCACCAACCGCCTCCGCAGCTCCATCCGCGCCACCAAGGCCGCGCTCAACCCCGACGGCAGCATCACCTCCGCCATCGGCAGCAACGTCATCTACGCCGGCGTCCACGAGTTTGGCATCAATCGCACCGTCCGCGTCCGTGCCCACACCCGCACCCTCGCCCGCCTCTTTGGCCGCCGCGTCGCCCCCTACACGCAGCACGTCCGCGAACACCCCCGCCGCATGTTTTTCCCCGCCCGAGCCTACATCCGCCGCACTCTTGAGGAGCGCGCCGGCCGCTACCAAGTCATCATCGGCCGCGCCGCAATGGACGCCTTAAACCCCGGCTAAGCCCC
>JAITDF010000184.1 GCA_031282705.1 Opitutaceae bacterium
GGGGTAATGTTTCTTGGAGTGAGTGATCATATTGTATTTATATTGGGATTCTTCGTCCTTGGCCGGGCAAAAGGATTTGGCATCGGGATGCAATTTTTTATGATGGGATTCAGGGATTGGGCGGGTGTTGTCGGTGGGCGGGGCGGTCATTTTCGGGCCGGGTTGGGAGGGCCGGTGGCGGCGGGTTTTCAGTTTGGCGGGTTTCAGTCGGCCGGGATGAAGCGCACGGCGTCGATGGCGACGTAGCCTTTCGCGCCGGCGTTGCCGATGGTCACGACGGCGTCCGCGCCGGCCTTGAACTCGTATTCGCCCAGCGGGACGAAGGTGAAGGGGCCGGGTTTGCCTTTGTCTTGGTATTTGCGCTGGTTGAGGGCGAGCCGCGTCTCGCCGTCGGCGTGCGTGATGAGCACGGGGACGTTGGCGGCGCGGTTGCCCGAGACCGGCCAGGCGACCGCCACGGTGTAGCGGCCGTCGCGCGGGAGCTTCGCGGCGAAACGCGCCTCGCAGGAGCCGTCGCCCTCGGCCTCGTCCACGAGGCCCACGCGCCGGCGGTATTCGATGTCGGCGCCGCGCGTGCGTTTCCAGCGGCCTTTGAGGCGGGCCTGTTCGTAGTGGACTTCGATGGCGGCGGGCTTTTCCGAGCCGCCGGCCTGGACGGTCGCGGCGGCGGGCAGCGCGGTGTGCCTGCCGTCCTGCGCGATGAGCATGATGTTGTAAACGCCTTCGCGGGGGATGGTCCAGTTGACCCGGCGGCTGCCGGCCTGCACGGCGCCGGAGCCGTCGAAGTTCCAGAAGAAGCGGGTGAGCGGCTCGCGGGCGACTTCCTCGACGGCTTCGAGTTCGATGGTCCGGCCGGGCGCGTGGGGAGGGGGCGTGAGGATGCGGATGGAGACAACGGGGCGGTAGGGCGCGGCGAGCGGCACGCCGCTTTTGCGGAGGGCGGCTTGCAGTTTTTCAACGGATACATCCTGCACGCTGCTGTCCGCGCGGCGGGCGAGGTGCGCGGCGATGCCGCCGGCCTCGCCGAGCATCATGAAGACGGGCTCCATGCGCAGGCTGGAGTAGGCGACGTGGCTGGCGGAGACGGCGGCGACGACGAGCAGGTTTTTCACGCCGTGGGGCGTGATGCTGCGGTAGGGGATTTCGTAGGGGTCGGCGGACTGGTTGAAATGGCCTTCCTCGACGCGGCCGCTGTCCGTCCAGAAATGCTGCGCGGGGTGGCTGTCCATGTTGTAGCTGCCCATGCAGATGGCGTCGGGCTTGAAGCGGTCGTATTCGCAGTCGCGCTGGGTGAGGAAATGGCGGCCCATCATGCGGCGGGCGACGCGGACGTAGAGTTGCGGAGTGACGTGGCCGCTCTCGGTGTATTCGTCGGCGGGCAGGCCCCATTTGCGCGCGCTGGCCTTGAACTCCTCGGGCAGGCGCGGGTCGTTTTGCAGCATCCACCAGAGGCTCAGCCAGTGGTCCTGCACGCGCCGGACGATGCGGGCGCGGGCCTCGTAGTCGGATTCCGGATACGCCATGTTGGCGCCGGCGAGGTCGGCCTTGTTGGGGTCGCATTTGCCGTTGATCATGCCCCAGCGCTGGTAGTCGTCGAAGAGGACGGTGAACTCCTTGATGCCGTGCTCAAGGACGGTGCGCAGGTAGTGCTCGTGCGGCCCGGGGTCGTAGTTTTCGGGCTTGGGGACGGGCACGCGGATGTCGTCGCGGTTGGTAAGCGTGCCGCGGATGTTGTAGGACTGGAGGCGGTGGTCGCCCTTGCCCAGATATTCGGCGGGGCCGCGGGTGAGGCCGGCGAGGGGCTCGCCGTATTCGGCGCGCGCCTCGCGGCCCACGCGGTAGAGCACGCCGGAGGCGGCCATGAGGTCGCCCTCGTAGGTGCCGTCGATGAACACGGGCGCGGCATGGGCGGATTTTTCGCCGGTGCGGTAGTCGCGGGTGACGATCATCTGTATCACGCCGCCGGACACATGGGCTTTCAGGAGCCGCCCGTGCGTGCGCACGGTCACGCCGGCGCCGGCGAGCATTTGCGCGAAGACAAGGCCGGCGACCTTGGGCTCGAAGATGAGCGCGGCGCCCGCGGCCCTGGCCTGCTCGGAGGTCTCCCCGTAAGCTTTTTTGTTGTGGTCGCGCACCCGGTTGAAAAATTCCCCGGAGAGCCCGCCGATGGTCTCGCGTTTGCCGATGTCGGTCTTGGTGAGGCCGCCGGTCATCATGCCGCCGACGAGGTAGCCGGATTCGAGCAGGAGGACCTTCTCGCCCGCGCGGGCGGCGGCGACGGCCGCGGTGACGCCGGCCGAGGTCGCGCCGAACACGATGACATCGTAATCGCGGTTGACGGGCGGGTCGTCCGCGGGCTGTCCGGGCGCGGGGGATGCGAAGGCGGCGCGCGGCGCGAGGGCGGCGGGGAGAAGGAGCAGGGACAGGGCGAGTGGGATTATTTTCATGACGCTCTCGGATTGGATTCGGGTATGCATGGGGGTGTGAAGCGGACGCCGACTAACCTATATCAAAATATGCTTGTCAACAGAAAATTTTTTCCGGGCGGAAAAAAAAGACGGACCGGGGCAAACCGGGACGATGGGGCAGGGGAGCGGAGGTGCAGGGACAAGGGAGCAAGGGGGTGAAGGGGACAAGAAGGGCAAGGGGGCAAGGGGAGATGGATCGAGGCGAATAAGGACACAGGCTAATAAGCGAATAAGGACAGGCGAATAAGGGACAGGTTAAAAACGAAAAAATCCGTCACGCGCTCGCCGCAGGTTGTCAAGTCTGCTTCAAAGTCCACGGCTGCTTGCGGACCCGTTTTCGGGCCTTGGCCTTTTTGCGGGCCTTCGACCCGGAAGCAGGTTTGGTTTCGAGCGAAGCGACAGTCTGCCGACTCGCGGAGGGCGGCGGCGACGGTTTACCCAGTAGGGGCATAATATTGGTAGCACGGGGCTTAAGCCCCATGCGCACGGCCC
>JAITDF010000190.1 GCA_031282705.1 Opitutaceae bacterium
CTGTCCGCCCTTTTCCGCGACCCCGCCGCCATCGCCACCGACGCCGCGGGCAACACCTACGTTGCCGACACCGGCAACCACGTCATCCGCATGCTCGCCCCCTCCGGAGCCGCCACCACGCTCGCGGGCTCCGCTCAGGCGCCCGGCGCCACGGACGCCGTCGCCCCCGCCGCCCGCTTCAACGCCCCCGCCGGCCTCGCGCTCGCCGGCGGCACACTTTATATTGCCGACACCGGCAACCACACCATCCGCACCCTCAGCCCCGTCACCGCGGCCGGCCAGGTCCGCACCCTCGCCGGCGAAGCCGGGCGGCCCGGATCCGCCGACGGCCCGGCGCTCGACGGCGCGCGCCTCAATTCGCCGCGCGGTCTCGCTGTCGCCGGCGCCGCCGTCTATATTGCCGACACCGGCAACTCGGTCGTCCGCCGCATCGACCTCTTCCCCGAGCCCGCGGACAATTTTGTCTCCACCATCGCCGGCCATCCCGGCGACGACGGCGATGACGAAATCCCCGCCATTCCCGGCGTTCCCGGTTTCAAGGACGGCAGCGGCTTCGACGCCTGGTTCCGCCATCCCGAGGGCATTGCCGTTGACGGCGCCGGCAACCTCTACGTCGCCGACACCGGCAACGCCGCCATTCGCCGCATCGCAAATGACGGACACGACACCGTCACCACGCTCGCCCCCGCCGTCACCACCTATGAACCCGCCCCCGGGTCCGAACCGCCGCCGCCGACTCCTCCCTCCGCCGGCGCCCCCACGCCACACGGCACCGGCGGCGGCGGCTCCCCCACCCCGTGGTTTTTCCTTGGCCTGCCCCTGCTCATGGCCCTCCGGTTTTATAACAAGGAAACCTCCAGAAAATTAAAAAATAAAACAACCGCGAAAACCGCGAACCCCCGAAAAATTTCCATCAAATATTTTTTCTTAAACAAATCATCCCGCCTTCTCCGGTTTGATCTTTCGCGTCTTTTCGCGGTTAAAAACTGAATTTATATGGGTTCCCAAACAAATCAAAATTGCTCTAAATTTATGAATACTCCAAAAACCATCACCATGTTTTCCCTCGCGGGGGCGCTCCTGTCGGGAAACATCCATGCCCAAAGAAACGACAATGACAACGAAGGGCGCAAAACCACGAATGACGACGTGGTCGAGCTTTCGGTGTTTGAAGTTTCCACAAGCCGCGACATCGGCTATCAATCCACAAACGCCGCCGAGGTCACGCGCATGAACACCCCCATCGAGGACATCCCCATGAATGTCGTGGTGTTCAACCAGGAATTTCTCATGGACATCCTGGCCAATGAAACAGAAGACGTCCTGGCTTATGATGCCGCCTTCACCAAAACCGATGAAAATGACGGCTTCAAGGCCCGGGGTTTCGGCGTAAACGCAAATTATATGGACGGATTCAGGCAGGCCGAGGGCATGGGCTCCCACTCCGTGGCCAGTGCAGAACGCGTGGAGGTCATCAAAGGCCCCGCCGCCGTCCTTTGGGGGCAGGGCGGTTTTGGCGCGGTTGTCAACCGCATCAGCAAACGTCCCAAATGGCATCCGTCGTCAAACGTGCGCCTTATCGCCGGCGCGTGGGACACCTTTGCCATCCAGGTTGACGATACCCGGCCTCTCCCTGTCGCGGGAGGCAACAAGCTGGCCTACCGGATGAGCATCGACTGGCGTGATGGCAATGTTTACCGGGGGACTTTTATCAAACGCATTGACATCTCGCCGTCGCTTCTCTGGCAGCCGTCAAAATGGACCAAGGTCAATCTCAGTTATATCTACAGTCTCAACGAGCGCCAAGGCGGCTGGGCATTCCCCCTGCATTCGACATTCATGCCGGCCTTTCCCGGACTGCTTCCCGGCAACCTGCACGGCATGTATGATGCCGGTGGCCGCTGGCATGACTATGGCGATTATAAAATGACCCATGTCCACCCCGACGATGTGCGCCGCCTGGTCAGGAACGTAGCCTCCATTGATGTGCAGCAAACCTTCAGCCGGCACCTTCAATTTCACGGCCAGTTCCAATACGAGGATCGAAGCCGCAAGGATTACGAACTCCAGCCCGAAATCTCTTATCTCACCTTCCTGAAGGACGCGGTGTTGATTCCCCGCCGCTACCGGGAGCAGTTCCGGGAGGACGGCAATTATCGCGTGCGCGCTGAATTATTGGGACAATTCAAGACGGGCCCCCTCTCGCATAAGTTGATTGGAGGTTACGCATGGGACCGCTTGGATTATGATCGCGACAATAGAATCACCGCGGCCAACCGCAGCAGCGGCATGACACAGGGCGTGGCCGTGTTTCCCGACGTCTCCTTTGCCGATTTCCTTGCCAATCCCACACTTGCCGGATTCAACGCCAGCCGCGTGCTCCCGCTCGACGCGTTTGATCCGGACAATTCCCCCGCCGTTCCCGACCGCTCGACGCTGCCATTGAATCAGGATGTTCTAAACAGCACCAAGATAGACAACAGCGAGTTTTACGCCAACGAAGTGCTGGGCCTCTTCCATGATCGGCTCAATATCCAGGGAGGCGTCCGCCACACGGACACAAAACGCACGGTAAACAACTTCAAGAATGGCAACACCACCTTCAGCAATCCCGATGCCGCAACCTATAGCGTGGGCGGAGTCTGGCATCTCGACAAAAACCGCCGCTTCACGCTGTATGCCAACATGAACAGCTCGTTCGAGCCGAATTTCGAAACCCAGCCCGATGGTTCGTTTCTCGAACCCACCACGGGTGACCAAAAAGAAATAGGCCTGCGATACAATCTGGCGGGAGGGCGTTTTCAGGGGCTGGTCAGCTGGTTCGATATAAAACAAAACAATGTGCCGGTCGAGGATTCCGACACGGGCTGGTATCATCAAATCAGTGACCAGCGCAGCAAGGGCATGGAAATGGCGTTGAACTTTCGCCCGGCCAAAAGCTGGGATGTCTTCGGCAGCTATGCCTGCACTGACGCCCGCACCACGGATTTGACCCGGGGTATTACCGGGATTCCGCAGTATCTGCAGGCCAAACATGTCGCGACTTTGTTCAATAATTATAAATTCCTGAACGGCCCATTCAAGGGATTGAGCCTAAAAGTGACACTGTTTTATCGCGGCTCGCGCCCCAGCGAGCACGGCCCGGGAAGCAATTATGTGCGTCCGGAAAACGACTGGACCATCCCCTCGGCGTTTTCAATGGATGCGGGGGCTTCCTATAATTTGAGGCTGAAAAAACGAAAATCCATCAACATTGGGTTCAGAATCAGAAATATATTCAACAACGTCGAACGCTACTTCGTCGCCTATCAGGACCGTATGACACCGGATCCGGGACGGGAATGGGATGTCTTTTTGGGTTATAAATATTAAATCACTTCCCGGAATAAATCATGGACAAATCTTACCTGTTGCTGCCGGTGCTGCCCTGTCTGCCACTTTACACCGTGGCTGAAGACGGCCCCGCCCTCCCCACGGCTTCGCCCAATATCATCGTCGTTTCCTTCGACGACATGAACAATTGGGCCTCCGTGCTCGGCGTCCGTCCCGGCGTCATCACGCCCAATATGGAGCGGCTCGCCGCGCGCGGCATGGTGTTCACCAACGCCCACTGCCCCTCGCCGGTTTGCAACCCGTCCCGCACCGCCATCATGACCGGCCTGCGCGCCGCCACCTCCGGCGTTTACAGCAACGCCCACTGGTGGCGCCCCGCGCAGCCCGATGTGGTCACGCTTCCGGGCTGGTTCAGGAAACACGGCTACTGGACGGAGGGCGCGGGCAAGGTTTTTCACCACACGCCCGGCTTCAACGACCCGGGTGCCTGGGACAATTATTATCACTGGTCGCCCGCTTCCCTCGCAAACGGCTGGCAGTGCGGCTACAACGAGCCCCCGGACCCCCGCCCCGAAAAGGAGGGCTGGCCGGAATTTGTCACCGTGCATGAATTCGACGCGGCTCCGCTCGACGTGCCCGATGAAAAAATGCCCGACCGCATGGTCGCCGACCACGCCGCCGCCTTCCTCGCGCAAAAGCACGAAAAGCCGTTTTTCATGCATGTGGGCACCTTCCGTCCGCACATTCCGCTCTATGTGCCGAAAAAATATTTCGACCTGTATCCGGCGGACTCCGTGGCGCTCCCCCCTTGCAAGGCGGACGATCTTGATGATATTTCCAAAACCGCGCTCAAACTCACCACCAACCAGCGCACCGATGTCCACGACCTTGTATTAAAAACCGGGCGCTGGCGCGATGCCGTGCGCGCCTATCTCGCATCGATCACCTTCGCCGACGCCCAGCTCGGTGTCGTCCTCGATGCGCTGGACAAAAGCAACTACGCCGGCAACACCATCGTTGTCGCATGGAGCGATCACGGCTGGCACCTCGGTGAAAAACACCGCTGGGGCAAATGGAGCCTCTGGCGCTGTTCGACCCAGGTGCCGTTGCTGGTTTATGCGCCCGGCCTGACTCGGCCCGGCGCCCGCTGCGCGCGCCCGGTAAATCTTGTGGACCTTTATCCCACCCTGGCGGAACTGGCCGGCCTGCCGCCGGCGCCGCACGCCGAGGGGCGCAGCCTCGTGCCGTTGCTGTGCGACCCGGCGGCGGAATGGCCGTGGCCGTCGCTGACCACCTTCATGCAGGGCAACCATTCGCTGTTCGGCGAACGCTGGCATTATATACGCTATGCCGACGGGACCGGGGAACTTTATGATATCGAGTCCGACCCCGACGAATGGAACAATCTCGCCGGACGCCCCGAGCTGGACGGAATCAGGAAGGAAATGGCCCGGCATCTCCCCAAAACCGACGCGGCGCCCGTTCCGTCCAAAAGCGCCTATAAATTCGATCCGGCTGCTTGCACTTGGGAAAAATCCCCGCCGAAAAAAACCAAAACCAGGAAACCTGAGTAGGCGCGCGGCGTCTTTCCTCACCTGTTTTCCAAACATATTCTTATAGTCATGCGCATAATCATCCCCCGCCTCATCACCCTGTTCGCGCTCGCCGCCGGCATCGCTGCCGCGGCGGTCGGGCAAACCGACGTCTATGTCTCCGGGCAGGACGGTTATCATACCTATCGCATCCCATGCATCGTGCGCCTCGCCGACGGCACCTTGCTCGCCATCGCCGAAGGACGAAAAAACGGAGGCGGCGACGCCGGCGACATCGACCTGCTGGTCAAACGTTCCACCGACAGCGGCCGCACCTGGGGCAAGGCCGGTATCATCTGGGACGATGCCGATAATACCTGCGGCAATCCCTGCGCCGTCGTGGACCGGGACACCGGCACGATCTGGCTGTTTTCCACGCACAACATCGGCTCCGACCGCGAGGCCGATATTATACACAAACGCTCCAAAGGCACGCGCACCGTCCGGGTGATCCGCTCCGACGACAATGGCCGCACCTGGTCGAAGCCGCTCGACCTCACCGCCGCTCTCAAACCGCCGTCGTGGGGCTGGTATGCGACCGGCCCCGGCATCGGCATCCAGATCGAGCGCGGCCCGCACAAGGGCCGCCTCGTCATTCCCGGCGTGCACAGCTACGACGACCCGGCGGGCAACCTCCGCGACGGCCCGTATGAATACGGCTCGCACAGTATCTATTCCGACGACCACGGAAAGACCTGGCGGCTCGGCGGCGTCATCCGCCCCAAAGTCAACGAATGCCAGCTCGTGGAACTGGCAAACCCCGCCGGAACGCTGGAAATGAACATGCGTTCCTATTTCGAAAAAGGCTGCCGCGCCATCGCGCGCAGCACGGACGGCGGCGTGACGTGGGGCAGCCCCGCCGACGCCCCCGCGCTCATCGAGCCGCGCTGCCAGGCGGGCATCCTGCGTCATGCCTGGCCCGAAAACGGCAGGCCCGGCGTGCTCCTGTTCTCGAACCCCGGCTCCAAAACCGCCCGCGAGCAGCTCACCATCCGCCTGATCGGGGACGACGGCGCGACCTGGCCCCGCTCGTTGATAGTGCACCAGGATTTCGCCGCCTACTCCTGCCTGGTGAGCCTCTCCTCGGACGAGGCCGGCTGCCTGTATGAAGCCGGCGGCAAAACCCGCAAACAACGCTACCAGCGCATCACCTTCGCGCGGTTTTCAATAAAGGATATTAAATAACACCTGTGCCGTCTCATGCGGAAAACCAAGTAGGGCAAGCGTCCCGCTTGCCAGACGGCACGCAAAGCGTGCCGCCCCGAAAGCGGCGGGAGCATCCTGCTCCCGTCAGGCAACCGCCAGGCACACGGGACGCTTGCCCTACTTTGGTCCTCCGCGCCTCCGAGTGAGACATGATTTTTCAAAATGCACTTTAGAGATTCCCATATATGAAAACGCTCACGCTCACGGCGCTGGCCGCCGCGTCCGCGGTCACCGCGGCATCCGCCGCCGCACCGTCTCCGGACAAGCCCAACGTCATCCTCATCCTTGCCGACGACCTCGGCTGGACCGACCTCGGCTGCTTCGGCAGCGATCTCTACGAAACGCCGCATCTCGACCGGCTCGCGCGCGAAGGCATGCGCTTCACCCAGGCCTACGCCGCCTGTCCGGTCTGCTCGCCCACCCGCGCGGCCGTGCTCACCGGCATGTATCCGGCGCGCCTGCGCGTCACCGACTGGATTCCCGGACGCACGCCGCACAATCCCAAACTCACCATCCCAAAATGGACCAAGCACCTGCCGCTCGAATCCGTCACGCTCGCCGAGCGCTTCAGGGAGGCCGGCTATCTCACCGCCAGCATCGGCAAATGGCATCTCGGGCTGGAGCCGTATTATCCCGAAAAACAGGGTTTTGATATTAATATAGCCGGCACCAAGGCCGGCAATCCGGCCGATGGTTATTTCGCTCCCTATAAAATCCCCACCCTGCCCGAGGGGCCGGAGGGCGAGTATCTCACCGACCGCATCGGCGCGGAGGCGGTGCGCTTCGTAGGGGAAAACTGCGGGCGCCGCTTTTTCCTGTATCTGCCGCATTTCGCCGTGCACACGCCGATTCAGGCCCGCGAGGAGCTCACAAGAAAATACGAGAAGAAAATAAAACCGGGCCTGCGCCACACCAATGCCAGATACGCCGCCATGATCGAGAGCATGGACACGGCGATCGGCGCGCTGCGCGCCGCGCTCAAAAAACACGGCCTCGCGGACAACACCGTCATCATCTTCGCCTCCGACAACGGCGGCCACCTCCCCACCACCGACAACTCCCCGCTGCGCGCCGGCAAGGGCTCCGCCTGCGAGGGCGGCGTGCGCGTGCCGCTCATCATCTACTGGCCCGGCCGGACCAAACCCGGCTCGGAGAGCGACACCCCCACCGTGAGCACCGACTTTTTCCCCACCCTGCTTGAAATCGCCGGCCTGCCCGCCCGCGACGGACAGGGCGGCGACGGCGTGAGCCTCGTGCCCGAATTGCGCGGCACCGGTAAAATTTCCCGCGACACCATCTGCTGGCACTATCCGCATTATCAATTATATCAAAAAAACGGCGCCACTCCCTTTGGTGCGATTCGCAGCGGCGACTACCGGCTGGTGAAATTTTATGACGACATGCGCGTCGAATTATATAATCTCCGCGACGACATCGGAGAAACGCGCGACCTCGCCAAGTCCGAGCCCGCCATCGTCGCCAGACTCCGCGACCGGCTCCACGCCTGGCGCAAATCCGTCGGCGCGCAAATGCCCGCGCCCAACCCGGATTACGACTCGTCGAAACCCGAGCAATTCCCCGGAAAGAAAAACCGCCGCCCGATGGAACCATATGAATACCTGCTGTTACGCAGTCGGCAGATTTTGGTAGGGCGGTCTCGCCGAGACCGCCGCGAGCACCACGAGGCAAACGACGGCAGTCTCGGCGAGACCGCCCTGCCAAAACTGGCCGCCGCGTAACATCAGTGAATAACAAAAAACAACCGCGACCTCGTGAGAAGAAAGCAGTTGGCAGTTAGTAGCGAGCAGTGAGTAGCGAGTAGAAAATCCCACGCAAACAACATCTGAAATCATCACCGGCGCGCCAGCGCCGCTACTCACTACTCGCTACTCACTACTCACTACTCGCTACTCACTACTCACTACTCGCTACTCACTACTCACTACTCGCTACTAACAAATCAAATTACATCGCATTCAAGCTCATGAAAACCACCACCTTCACCTCGTTCGCCGCGCTGGTCGCCACGACCGGACTGGCGGCGCCGCCGTCCGCCGCACCCGCCGCCACCGCCGCGCCAGCGCCGCGCCCGAATGTCCTCTTCGTTGCCTTCGACGACCTGCGGCTGAACCTCGGCTGTTATGGCGATCCCGCCGCCATCACACCCAATATCGACC